>JANMAD010000526.1:0-2534 GCA_031359515.1 Acidobacteriota bacterium
GGCCACGCTCTACCGTCTGAGCGCCAGCCGGCAGCGGGTAGAACTTTTGGAGTTGCTATTTCCCGATGGATTGGATCAGTTACCACATCGGAGTAGTCAAGCTAGGCAGGCGTCCACACTCAATATGCTGGCGCAAGGGTATCTATATAGCGGACAGCCGGGGCGTGCAGCCGCGATGTATCGCCGCCATAACACAATTCGTTCGGAGATAAAGGATGATGACGGCAGCCTCACGGTTGGTTTGTGCAACCTGTCAGAAACGTTGCGGGTGTCAAGTGCGCTGTGCGAGTCGGAGTCCGCCGCGCGCCGCGCGCTGGTCATCACACACGAGCAGGATAATCGTTTTCTGGAAGCGATCAGTCTGTCTTTGCTTGGCTTGACGCTGGCGGCGCGTGGTCTTGCGTATGAATCCGGGTCTGCCCTACAGCGAGCATTGCGAATAGATGCGGCGCGATTTAATAACCAAGCTGAAGGCGTGGACGCTTCTTATCTCGCGCAGAGCGCGCTGTGGCTCGGCGAGTCTGCGGGCGCGTTATCGTTCGCCAACCGCGCGTGGGAGTTGGCTCATGTTGAGAGCCATGAGCGTGATTTCATCCGCGCGGCGCGAGCGCAAGGCGAGGCGGCATTGGGCTTGAATGATTTCGCCACCGCCGACGAACGGCTGCACCATGCGCTCACACGCGCGCGGATGGTGAACGACGTTGAAGAAGAACTACCCGCGCTCGTGGCGTTGGCGGAGTTGCGGCGGCAGCAGGGGGATGTGAAGGCGGCGCGGGAGTTTTTGGAGGATGTGTGGGAAGGGGCGGAGCGGGGGCCGTATCCGCTGGTGCATGCGGATGCGTGCAATGTGTTGGCGGAGATTGAGCGGGATGCGGGGAAGCGGGAGAAGGCGGTGGAGGCGGCGACGAAGGCACATAGGTTGGCGTGGTGCGATGGGCCGCCGTTTGCTTATCACTGGGGGTTGAAGCGGGCGCGGGCGTTGTTGCGGGAGTTGGGGGCGAGTGAGCCGGAGTTGCCGCCGTTTGATGCGACGAAGTTTGAGCCGATGCCGGAGGTGGAGATTGACCCGGCGGATGAGTTCGGCATGGCGGGAGAGCGGGCGGAATGAGCGGAATGGTGATGTTCGTGGTTTAACCTGAGAAGATGGAACAAACGATCCAAGTGATTAACAGGATGAGGGCAGAGGGCGTAATCAAGAACTACGCCCTCGGCGGCGCGATAGCCGCGATGTTTTATATCGCCCCGTTCGCCACGGAGGATTTGGATGTTTTCTTTGTCATTAACGGCACGCAGGAGGGCGCGTTAGCTTTCCTTGCCCCGATCTACGAATATCTAGCAAAGCACGGGTATCAAGCTGAAGGCGTGATGATAAATATCGAGGGCTGGCCCGTACAGTTCCTGCCTTTATACAACGCGCTCGTGGAAGAAGCAGTGGCACAGGCTAACGAGACGAAGTATCACCGCACCCCCGTGCGAGTTATACGTGCCGAACACCTCGTGGCTATAATGCTGGACACCGGCAGAGCGAAAGATTATGCGCGCATCGCAAGTTTTTTAGAGGCCGATTTAGTTGACATGGAAAGTCTCACGGATATTCTCGCGCGCCATAAGCTGGCGACGAAGTGGCGCGCCAAGCGGGAGAGGTTTATGCCATGAAGAAATATCCAGACGTGACAGAGTTGTTCAGGCTGAAAGCGGAGTGGCGACAACAGCAGGCTGCCCGGCCGGTGACGGAAAAGATAGAGACCGCCACCCGGCTCAGGCGGTTGGCGCAAGATATGCCTAAGTTGACAACCGGCAAAACGAAGTCGCGCACGCGGAATAAATAGAGACAGCTACGCAAAGAGAGTTTGACTTGACGGTGCGCGAGTGTGGCTCGCATAATCGGCGGCGTAAGGGTTGAAGTCCTCCCACAAACGATTGCCCTAAGCCTTATCCTCCGGGCGGAACTTTCGGGCTATACGGAGTAATTCATGAGGTTGTTTTTGTCTGTCGGTGCGCGGGCCGCCTGCGCCGGCCGTTTGGCTTATCGGCGCGCTCTGTTGTTGCCGGCGTTGCTGTTGTTGTTGGCCGTGCAGGCGGCGGCGGCGACGCTGCCGGGCGGTTTTACGGAGACGCAGATCACGGGCTTGAGCAGCCCGACGGCGATGGCGTTTGCGCCGGACGGGCGTCTGTTTGTGTGTCAGCAGGGCGGGTCGTTGCGCGTGATCAAAAACGGCGCGTTGCTGGCGCCGCCGTTTCTGACTGTGACGGTCAGTTCGTCGGGCGAGCGGGGCTTGCTAGGGCTAGCGTTCGATCCGAACTTCGCGACGAACAATTTTCTCTACGTCTATTACACGGCGACGACGCCTGCGATTCATAATCGCGTCAGTCGCTTCACGGCGAACGGCGATGTCGTCGTCGCGGGCAGCGAAGTCGTCTTACTCGATCTCAACAACCTGAGCGCCGCGACGAATCATAATGGCGGCGCGATGCACTTCGGCCCCGACGGCAAGCTCTACATCGCGGTCGGCGAGAACGCCAACTCGGCCAAC
>JANMAD010000545.1:0-3470 GCA_031359515.1 Acidobacteriota bacterium
GGGGCTATATATTTGACACGGCTTATTTGACGCTGGGCTTAATCCCGCTGCGATGGGGCGCGTAGTTAAGTCTGTCCCGCCTGCGGTAGGGGGCGGGTCTGCGTTAACCAACATACCCGCCCGCTACCGCAGGCGGTACTGACTTAACTACGCGCCCCATCGCAGCGGGATTCAGCCCTGCGACAAATACGCCTTGACAAATATATCGCCCCCACGCTAACCTCATCTCACATTCGCCCAAGCGAATATATCACGACATTCGTAAGGAGAGCAAAACATGGCGTCTACGGAACAAGCTCCCGTCCAATTCTTGAAAGCGCATCTGGCGTTGAACGTGCGCAGTGTCGCGCAGAGCATCGAGTTCTATCGGCGTATGCTTGATCTTGAGCCGAGTAAGGTGCGGCCCGGCTATGCCAAGTTCGACGTGCAACAACCGCCGCTCAATCTAACGTTGAACGAAGTAGCGTTCACCGATCAGGGCGCGCTCTCGCATCTCGGGCTGCAAGTAGCAACGACGGACGACGTGCTGCGCATGCGTGCGCGCTGGCACGCGGCGGGACTCACGACGCAGGACGAGATGCAGACCGATTGTTGCTACGCGCTGCAAGACAAGACTTGGGTGCGCGACCCCGACGGCAACGAATGGGAAGCGTTCGTCGTGTTGCAAGACAACCTGGCCGCGACGGCCCCGTGCGCCTGTGGCGACAAACTCGCAACGGATGCGGCCGCGACCTGTACGACAGAAGCGCCCGTCACGATCACGGCGAGCAACTGCTGCGCACCGGCCGCCGCGCCAACGACGATTGACAGGATGTGAGCGTTGTCGCCGAAACGAAAACCTGACGCGCGCGTTGATCTGCCACGCCGCGCCGTGGCTGAAGGTTGCGGCACTGCGCTGTTGCTGGCGGCCGTCGTCGGCTCAGGCATCATGGGCGAGCGATTGGCGGGCGGCAACGTCGCCATTGCGTTGCTGGCGAACACGGTCGCCACCGGCGCGGCGCTCGTGGCCTTGATCTTGACGTTCGGCCCCATCTCCGGCGCGCACTTCAATCCGGCGGTCACGCTCGCGGACGCATGGCAGGGCGGCTTAGCGTGGCGCGACGCGCTCGTCTATCTGCTCGCGCAGATCATGGGCGCGCTCGTCGGCGTCGCGGCGGCGCATCTGATGTTCGGGCTACCGCTCTTCTTCGCCTCGCGGCACGCGCGGAGCGGAGCGGCGCAGATGTTCAGCGAGTTCGTGGCCACGTTCGGCTTGCTCTCCGTCATCTGGGGCTGCGCGCGTTTGCGCACGACGGCCGTGCCCTTCGCGGTCGCGGCCTACATCACGGCCGCTTACTGGTTCACCGCCTCGACCTCGTTCGCCAATCCTGCGGTCACGCTCGCGCGCTCGCTCAGCGACACGTTCGCCGGCATACGACCGGCGGACGCGCCCGGTTTCATCGCCGCGCAACTGCTCGGCGCAGCGGCGGCGACGTTACTATTTCGCTGGCTCGTGCCCGCGCTGCCAACTGACGCGGATGCAATCGTTGTCCCGCATGAAGGGGACGCGCAATAACGAACGGACGCACATTGCTCAGGAGATAAGGATGGCAGACACGGACAAGCTACGCGTGTTAATTCTCTGCACCGGCAACTCCGCGCGCAGTCAGATGGCCGAAGGACTGCTGCGGCATGATGGCAGCGCGCGGTTCGAGGTCTTCAGTGCGGGCACGCATCCAACACAGGTGCGCGCCGAAGCCATCACAGCCATGCGCGAGTTGGCGATTGACATCTCAACGCAACGCTCAAAGTCGGTTGACGAATTCGCCGGACAGTCGTTCGCTTACGTTATTACAGTCTGCGATCACGCACGCGAGCACTGTCCGCTCTTTCCCGCTACGACGCACCGCATTCATTGGAGCTTTACTGATCCGGCCGCGGCCGTCGGCGACACAGCGACACGGCTCGCCGTCTTCCGCCGCGTGCGCGACGAAATCCGCGCCCGCCTGCGCGAGTTCATCGCGACACAGGCCCGGCCGCAGTGATGACAGACAGACGCGAGTTTTAATCGCAAAGCACACGGAGCATTTCTTTTGCGTCCGTTGCGGTCTCTCTTCGCGCGCTTTGCGGTTAAGTCGTTTCTGTCCGCCCGCTACTTGACTCGCGCCCACAGCCTTGTCATATTCCAGCCGAGCTTTGTGCTAGGTCGCGTTGCCCCGACCAGTGCCGCACTCTCTCGCATGCCCGTACACGGCGGGTGTCACAGTCTGCTAATCCAGCGGCCGAAAAATTTTCCAGCGCAACCGCAGGCGCAAACGTCTAAAGGTATCGTAGCGACGCATGTCAGCTTGTCCCGGTCAGCAAAGACAATATGTGTTTCCCTGCGGGCGCGGCGCGACCGTCTTGCTCTGGCTCGTCCTATTCGCGTCAATGACCACAGCGCAACGGCGCAAAGCGGATGAGAATTTTCTCTTTCCCGTTAAGCAGAACGAGCTGTGGGGCTACATTGATCGTGCGGGCAAGGTGGTCATCCAGCCGCAGTTCGAGGTGGCGTGGGAATTCACCGAAGGGCTGGCTTACGTCAAGGTGGGCGCGCGGCGCGGCGTGATCGACCGCAAGGGCAAGTGGGTCTTTGAGCTGACTGATTTAGACTTTGCCGGCGCTTACGCCGACGGGCTTGCGCCCGTGCAGACGAGCGCGCGGCCCCTGCGTTACGGCTTTGTGGATCGCGCGGGCAAGGTGGCGATCAAACCGCAGTTTGACGCGGTGCGCGGTTTCACCGAAGGCTTGGCCGTGGCGCTCATCGGCCGGCAGTATGGCTTTATAGACAAGCACGGGCAGTGGGTCGTGCAACCGCGCTTCGACAAAGTGTCGAGCTTCGCCGAGGGTCTCGCGCTCGTCGTCGTCAACAACCGGCACGGCTTTATCGGGCGCACAGGTGAGTTTGTGATTCAGCCGCAGTATAACAACGCTTATAACTTCTCCGAAGGGTTGGCGAACGTGGCCATCGGCGGGCGTTACGGCTGCATTGATAAGCAAGGCACAATGATCGTGCCGTTGCAGGCGGGCTACGTCGGCTCGTTCCGCGAGGGGCTTGCGCCCGTCATCGTCAGCAATAAGTTCGGGTACATCAATCGCACGGGCGCGACTGTCATCCGCCCGCAGTACGATTGGTCGAGTGGCTTCGCGGAAGGACTCGCGCTCGTCAAAGTTGGCGGTAAGTACGGCTACGTCGATCCGACGGGCAAGCTACGCATCGCCGCGCAGTACGACAGCGCGCACGACTTCGCTCACGGGCTGGCGAAGGTCTGGGTCAGTGGCCAGCAAGGCTACATAGACAAGACCGGCCAATACGTCTGGCCGCCGACGAAATAACCAGCAACGTGTGCCATAATTCGCCGCAGCGCGGCGTCTGACATTAGCCCGGCGTTTCAACGCCGGGATCGAAGGTGCAAGTTAAGCTTCGTCGCGTGAGCGACGATTGAATCGCA
>JANMAD010000588.1:0-11095 GCA_031359515.1 Acidobacteriota bacterium
TCGCGGGCGAAGATGAAGTTGGGCCGCTTGCGGCCCTTGAGATACTTCGCGCCGGTTTGCGAGAGCGCGGTGACGAGGATCGGCAGCGCGATGGTGGCATCGCAGTTGACGTAGGCAGAGGTAGCGCCGCGCGCGAGCTTGCCGTAGATGAGCGCCTCGTCGCTGACCGTGCCGGACGAACGCCCGCCGGGATGCGGCGCGTCGGTCGCGATCTGAATCGCGTACTTGTGCCCACGCGCCGGCGTCTTGACGATCTGCGTGGAGAATTCTGTCTGATGGAGAAAACTGCGCGACGTGCCGCCGCCCAGATTGATCACGCCGGAGACGCGTGCCCGCGCCGCGATCTGCGCGAGGTCGAGCACGTCCTGCGCGAGATCGAACTGGAAATTGTTTTTCTTCTCGAAGCGCGCGGCGGCGATGCCGACCGTGATCGAACTGTCGGCGATGGTCGGACAGAAGATGGGCACGCGCGCTTTGTAAGCGGAAGTTAGCACGCCGTCGTCGGTCGCGATCTCGGCCAACTCGCGCCCCAGCAGATGCAAGAATTCGCGCGTCGCATAGGGGCGCGTCTGATCGAGTTGGTTGACGAAGCCGCCGATCCACTCTTCGGCCTCACGATATTCTTCTTCGCTCACCAGCACGTCGAGCATGCGCCCGATCTGCGCGGACTCAAGCTCCGCGTCGGTCATGTTCGGGTGCGACTGATAGTGCTGCCGCCCCATCGTCTCGTGCAGATCGTGAAAGAGCAGTGCGCCGGAACAGACCAGCACATCCACGAAGCGGTTCTTGATCACCCACGCGAGCAGACGGCGCATGCCGGCCGGGATGAGCGCGCCCGAAGCGGCGACGAAGATGGTCGTGTTGTCGCCGAGCATGTCGAGCCAGATGCGATGCGCCTCGGCGAGTTGGCGGCCGCCAAACCCTGTGCCCTCCATCTTCTCCAACAGCCCGGCGACCGAGCGGTCGCGATCTACCTGCACAGGTCTGGTCGGCGCAGTCAGGTACTTCGAGGGGCGCGGTCTGCGTTGCGTTACCATATTAGTCATCACCGTTATCGTGAATCGTCAATCGTGAATCGTCAATCGTGAATAGAGAGAACAGGTTTTATCTATTCACGATTGACGATTCACGATTTACGGTTTTACGTCCTTTTCTTCTGCCCGTTCACTGACAGGTAGGTGTAGGCGCTGATGCGCGATTCATAGAACTCGACGAGGCGTGCGCCTTCGGCTTCGGTCAACTCGCTACGCTTGACGCGCTGTGCGACCTGCCGCCGGAAGCCGTCGTGCAACTGCCCGCGCTCGTAACGCGCGCTCTCGACCGCCTCGCCGACGGTCGTGCCGCGGATAACTTTCTTGATGAGATAGCCGTCCTCATCTATGTGTATGTGCGCCTCATGCGGCAGCCCGAAGAGGTTATGGTTGTTGCCCATCACCTCCTGATATGCGCCGACGAGCATAAACGCGAGATAGTACGGCTCGCCCTCGATGAGCGGGTGCAACTCCAACACCTGCTTCACGTCATGCAGATCGACGAACTTGTCCACCACCCCGTCCGAGTCACACGTGATGTCGCAGAGCGTGGCGTACTCGGTCGGCGGCTTATTCAAACGATGGATCGGCACGATGGGAAAGAGCTGATCGAGCGCCCAATGATCCGGTGCGGAGCGGAAGACCGAAAAGTTCGTCAGATACTTTGCGCGCGACAGCCGGCGCAACTCGTCGAACTCTTCGGAGACGTACTCGGAATGCTGCGCCAACTTGCCCGCGCTCTCGCACACATCCCAGAACAGCACTTCGCCTTTGGCGCGATCTTCGAGCGAGATGAGACCGAGATTGAAGAGCGTGAATAACTCTTCGCGATGCTCCAGCGCGTCGTGGTAATACTCGCGATAATTCTTGACGCTGATCTGCGCACGTAGATCGCCTAGCTCTGTCACCACCTGCGGATCGTCTTCATCAATCTCAATCGGTTTGTGCGTGTCTTCGACGACCGTCTCGATCTCTTCCTGCACGTTCGTCACGAGGATCGCGTGATAAGCGGACAGGTAACGACCCGATTCTTGAATCACGGTCGGGTGCGGCACGTTCTCGTCGTCGCAGACCTGCTTGATCGTATAGATGACATCGTTGGCGAATTCCTGCGCGTTGTAGTTCGCGGACGAATCGAACGCGGTCTTCGAGCCGTCGTAATCCACGGCCATGCCGCCGCCCACGTCGAGCAGATCAATCGGAATCTTCATCTGAATGATCTTGGCATAGACGCGCGCCGCCTCTTTCATCGCGTTCTTGATGCGCTTGATGTCGGTTAGTTGCGAGCCGATGTGAAAGTGCAACAGGCGCAGCAACTCGATGCGCCCGGCTTCCTGCAAGCGACGGATGACTTCGAGAATCTCCGTCGTTGTCAGCCCGAACTTCGCCGCCTCGCCGCCCGATTTCTCCCACCGCCCAGAACCCTTCGAGTAGAGTTTGACGCGCAAGCCCAACAGCGGCAGATCGCCGCCCTCGCCCTCTTCCTGCAACCGCTCCGCGAGCCGCAGAATGTGATCAAGCTCCGACATCTTCTCGATCACGATGATGACGCGCTTGCCCGCGCGTGCGCCCGTAAACGCCAACTCGATAAACTCTTCGTCCTTGAATCCGTTCAGCACCAACAGGCTCTCCGCCGACTGCTCCAACGCGAGCGCGGCGTATAGCTCGGCCTTCGAGCCTGCCTCTAAGCCGAAGTCGTAGCGCGCCCCTTCGCGCAAGTATTCTTCGACCACCGCGCGCTGCTGGTTCACCTTCATCGGATAGACGCACATGTGCGAACCTTGATACTCGAACTCGCGGATGGCGTTACGGAAAGCGCGTTGCAGCTTACGCACTTGCGCGGTGACGAGTTGGGGGAAACGCAACAGGACGGGGGTCGAGATACCGCGGCGTTGCAGATCGTCTATGATCTCTTTCACGTCGGCCGAGACCTTCGGGTCGGCCTCCGCCGGGTGGACGACGAGATTACCCTTGCGATTGATGCCGAAGTAACCGGCCCCCCAGTTCTCTATGCCGTAGGTCTCAAGTGTCTGTTCGATGGCCGTGGTCAACTTCCGCTTTACCGCCTCCCGCTACTGGTTCGCCTGTTTTTAAGGCTGGCGCGCTTGCCCTTCAACTCGGCACGCCCGGTTCGGTGGACAATTTCAGGGTTGGATAACTAAGACGTGCAATGTAACAAAAAAAACTTGACCGGTCTATAACTTTTTTCTGTACTGTGTTTACGCTTAAGCTATCGCAGGCGAACAACTTAGCGCACGCGCCCAAACGTGAGTCGCGCGTGTCCTCTGCGCCATCTGCCTGTGAAACCTTGACAGGCGGAGGCGGCTCTTTATAATGCGAGCTTTTTAATGGCGCTATAGAAATAGATGACGCCAACCGCGACGACGCACGCGCGACCACATTGCAGCCGCCCCGCCACGAACGGGCGGCCGGCACATCCGACACTCCCAAACCACAACTTCAGGAGACAACATGGACGCGAAAACGGCCTTGAAGTATGCCGACGAACAGGAAGCGAAATTTTTATCCGTCCGCTTCACCGACCTCGTCGGCGCTTGGCACCACCTAACCTTTCCCATGCATGAGCTAGATGAAGGCACGTTCGAAGACGGCTTCGGCTTCGACGCCTCTTCTTTGCGCGGCTGGGCTTCGATTCACGAATCAGACATGCTGCTCGTGCCCGACCCCGTGCGCATGTGGATGGACCCGTTCACCGAAGAGCCGACCATGTGCTTGATCGCCAACGCGGTCGATCCGATCACGAAGCAGGGCTACGGCCTCGACCCGCGCTCGGTCGCGCAACGCGCCGAGAGCTATCTGCGCTTTACCGGATTGGCCGATACGATCAACTTCGGCCCCGAAGCCGAGTTCTTCATCTTCGATGGGGTGCGCTATCACGCCGAGCAGAATTCGGCCGGTTATACGATTGAATCGGACGAGGCCCACTGGTCGAGCGGGCGCGGCATGGACGAAATGAACGGCCCGAATCTCGGCTACCGGATTCGCGCCAAAGAAGGCTACGTGCCCGTCTCGCCCACCGACTCGTTGATTGACTTGCGCTCCGAGATCGCTTTGACGCTCGAAGGTTGCGGCATCACGGTCGAGTGTCATCACCACGAGGTCGCGACGGCCGGCCAGTGTGAGATCGACATACGCTACTCGACCATGCTCGGCACGGCCGACAATCTGCAACTCTTCAAGTACATCGTGCGCAACGTCGCCTACCAATATGGCAAGAGCGCGACCTTCATGCCGAAGCCGCTCTATGGCGACAACGGCAGCGGCATGCACTGCCACCAATCGCTGTGGAAGGACGAGCAGCCGCTCTTCGCGGGCGACGGCTATGCTGGTTTGTCCGAGATGGCACGCTACTACATCGGCGGATTGTTGAAGCACGCGGCGGCAATCGTCGCCTTCGCCGCGCCGACGACGAACAGTTATAAGCGACTCGTGCCGGGCTTTGAAGCGCCCGTCAATCTTGCTTACTCGGCGCGCAATCGCTCGGCGGCGATTCGCATTCCGATGTTCTCGCAGAATCCCAAACTCAAGCGGCTGGAGTTTCGGCCGCCCGATCCGTCGTGCAATCCGTATCTCGCCTTCTCGGCGATGTTACTCGCCGGTCTCGACGGCATCCAGAACCGGATCGATCCCGGCGAGCCGCTCGACAAGGACATCTACGATCTCGCGCCGGAGCAGTTGAAGAACGTGCCGAGCTTGCCCGGTTCGCTCGACGAAGCATTGAAGGCGCTCGAAGCTGATCACGATTTCCTCTTGAAGGGCGATGTGTTCACGCCGACGCTGATCGACCGTTGGATCACCTACAAACGCGAGAAAGAGATTCAGCCGTTGCGCATGCGTCCGCACCCGTTGGAGTTCGCGATGTATTACGATATTTAAGGCACACGCGGCTAACTAACGCGCGGCCACAAAGAACACGCCCGCAGTGCTTCAAGTGACACTGCGGGCGTGCTCATTTCCAATCCTACGTACGCTGTCGTTACGGCAGCAGCGAATAGAGCAGGCGATTGGGCGAGCCTGTGCCGATGCTGGTCAGGCGGTTCGTGGTTGAGCCGTTGACGATGGCGTTGCGGATCGTCGCGGGCGATGAGCCGGGATGCGCTTGTAGATAGAGCGCGCTGACGCCGGTGACGTGCGGCGTGGCCATCGAAGTGCCACTGATCGTGTTTGTCGCCGTGTCGCTCGTGGCCCACGCCGAGGTGATGCTGCTGCCCGGCGCGAAGATGTCAACGCAAGTGCCGAAGTTCGAGAACGAAGAGCGCGCATCAGTGCTTGTCGTCGAGCCGACAGTGATGGCCGCCGCGACGCGCGCGGGCGAAGAGCCGCAAGCATCTACGTTGCTGTTGCCAGCGGCAATCGAGTAAGTGACGCCGGAGTTGATCGAATTGTTCACGGCCGTGTCGAGCGCCGAAGACGCGCCGCCGCCGAGACTCATGTTCGCCACCGCCGGACTGATGTGATTGTTCGTCACCCAATCCACGCCGGAGATGACGCCGGACGTGCTGCCCGAACCATTGCAATCAAGCACGCGCACGGCGCGCAAGAGCGCGCTCTTAGCCACGCCATAGGTCGAGCCGCCGATAGTGCCGGCGACGTGTGTGCCGTGCCCATTGCAGTCTTGCCCGTTGCCGCCGAGGGCGTCGAAGACGGCCGAAGCGCGGCCGCTAAACTGCGTGTGCGTCGTGCGGATGCCGGTGTCTATGACATATGCACGTACGCCTGAGCCGGTGAAGTTGTAGACGTAAGTGCCGTTGAGCGGCCGGTCGCGTTGGTCTATGCGATCAAGCCCCCACGTCGCGCCGGACTGCGTCGTAAGGGCGTGCATCTCGCCGTCCTCTTCGACGAAGGCGACGCGCGGGTCTTCGCTGATAGTCTTGGCCTGCTCCGCCGTCAGGTGGGCCGCGAAGCCGTTGAGCGCGTATTGATAGACGCGGTCAACCTTGCCGCCGTAGTTGGTCGTGACGCTTTCGGCCAGCGCGCTGGCGGCGGAGTCTGCGCCGCGTTTGCCCGCCGCCCAGTCGTGAAAGACGATGATGTACTGATCGGGAATCGCGCTCGCGCCCTTATGCAGCAGCTTGCCATCAAAGGCAAGTCCGTCGGGCAGGCCACCAATTGTGTCGCCGTCTGGTTTCTGTCCATGAGACGCGGCCGGCAGCAATGTGGCCGCGCACAGGGCAATCGCGATGCAGAGGAAAAAGAGTTTTCTCATTGAGCCTCCTGAAGGTGTTGAGGAGTTGAAGTGGCGCGCAACGCAGGCACGGCTAACGCGGGCTGGCTGCGCGCAGAAGAAGCGGAAAGTGGGCACAAACGTCATGCGTTTGTAACTTCTCGCGCCGGGGGGAGCGGGTCGGATGGAGCGATGCGCCGGCCCGGACGGCACACGCCGCCCCAACCGAAGAATCGCAGCCATGTCAATCAAGTGTCTGGCAGGATGAACGTAAACCGGGTCGCAAGTTAACGCTGCCCCAAACAGCAAGCACGACCCGCAAGAATTCGCACTATAAACAGCTTCTCACTAACATGCAAGACATTTTGCCGCGCGCATAACGCAAACTTTGTTTGTGTGCGCAACGAATTAACGAGCGGCGGCATTATCTTTGTGTGCTGCCGCTCGCGTGGTCTGGCATCGGCGCACGCCGGCCGCGTAAGATAGGCATACTTTGGCCGGCACGGAAGAAAAACTCGCCGCGCTCGTGCGCGATCTGCCCGCTCCGACGGATGCGCGCCGTTTTTACGAACGCCTCGCCGCCGAGCATCCGCGCGCCGCCGCACGACTCGCGCAGGACGAAGGGCTGCTGGCCGACGCGCTTGCGCTCGCCGCGTGGAGTCCGCTGCTGGCCACGACGCTCGCGCAGTATCCCGCATACTTGACGTGGCTCGCGCGCGAACGCGCCGACACGCACGTGCGCACCTGCGAAGAGTTGGGCGAGTCGCTCGCGCGCTTCGCCCTGACGCACACACAGGTCGAGCCGCAAGTGTTGCTTGCGCGCTTTCGTCGCCGCGAGTTGCTGCGCATCTATCTGCACGACATACGCCGCACCGCGACCGTCGTCGAGACCACCGAAGAGTTATCCAACCTCGCCGACGCCGTGTTGGATTACGCACTCGATCTCGCGCGCCAGGAGCTAGACAATCGTTACGGCGCGCCGCTCTGCGTAGATGCGCGCGGGCGCGCGACGACCGCTAGTTTCTGCATCGTCGCGCTCGGCAAACTCGGCTCACGCGAGTTGAACTACGCCTCCGATATTGATCTGCTGTTTCTCTACTCCGACGACGGGCAGACTTCCGGCGCGGGCACGCGCGGGGCCACAACCAACCGCGAATACTTCAACCGGCTCGCCGAGCGCATCGCGCAATTCGTCGGCCGCCAGACCGGCGAAGGCGCGGCCTATCGCGTTGATCTGCGCCTGCGTCCGCACGGGCGCGACGGCGCGCTCAGTGTCTCGCTCGCGGAAGCCTTACGTTATTACCGCGCGACGGCGCAGGCGTGGGAACTACAAGCGTTGATTCGCAGCCGCACAGCGGCCGGTGCGGCTGCCTTATACACACGCTTTGCCGAAGGTGTGCGGGCGCACGTCTACACGCACGCGGGCACAATCGCGCACGCGCTCGAAAATGTGCGCCTCGCCAAGCAGCAGATCGACCGGCAGCACGAGCATGAAACCGCCGGCTTCAATGTCAAACTTGGGCGCGGCGGCATACGCGAGATCGAGTTCATCGCGCAGGCATTACAACTCGCGCACGGTGGGCGCGACACGTGGCTGCAACATGCGCCGCACACGCTCGTCAGTCTCGGTCGGCTCGCGGAGCGCGGGCACATCAATGCGCGCGAGCGCACAGAGTTGTCCGATGCCTACGCCTTCCTGCGCGCCCTTGAGCATTGCTTGCAGATGGAGCATGGCTTGCAAACGCACACCGTGCCCGATGATGCCACGCGTCGCACGCTCGTCGCGCGCCGCATGAACTTCAACGACGCGGACGACACACCGGCGCGGGCCGCTTTCGACCGCGCGCTCGCGCTGCATACCAAACACGTGCGCGCCGCTTACGAGCGCGTGTTCGGGCGCGGCGACGCGGAGATGGTTGAGATTGAGCAAGCACAGATGCAACTATTAACTGAGCATGACAACGCAGCGGCCGCGCAACTCGTTGTTCCGCTCACTCATACCGCAGTCGTGAATGAGGAGACGGCAGAGTTGACTGCGGCACGTGCGGCGGCGCGCATATTCGCGCCACGCTTGGAATTTGCTGCGGGCGATGCCATCCATACGAGCGCGGTCGGCGGCGCAACGACAGCGCGGGTCGCCGAGCTACTCCAACAGGCTGCGCGCGAATCGCTGAATTACCGACGCGCCTTGACCTTCACCGCGCGCGTCGCCGCTTCGCTTGACAAGACGAACGCGCGGGTAGAGTTGACTGAAGAATCCTTGTCCGCGCTCGTCCGTCTGTGCGGCGCGTCAGAATCGTTCGGCGAGATGCTGGCGAGTAACCCGGCGTTGATCCCGGCGTTGAGTCAAGCCGCAGCAGACGGCGCGCAGGAGCGCGACTACCGCGCGTTGCTGCGGGCGCAGATCGACCGCGAACGAAATTTCACTGCGGAGTTGTCGGCGTTGCGGCGCGCATGGACGTTGTTGCTGCTGGAGATCGGCGCACGCGATGTGGCGGGCGCGTTGCCGCTTGGAGAGTCGAATCGTTTACAAACGGAGCTTGCGACCGCGAGCATCAACGCCGGGCTGTTGATCGCGCGCCGCGAGTTGGTGCGTCGCTTCGGCAGACTGGACGCCGGGCCGCGCCTCGCCGTGCTGGGTCTCGGCCGCCTCGGCAGCGGCGGCATGGACTACGGCTCAGACCTCGATCTCGTGCTGGTCTATGACACAGATGTGCCCACACCCATCGGTGCGCTGACGCGCGAAGAGGCTTACGCGCGCATGGGCGAGTTGTTGACCACCGCGCTCTCAAGCATCACGCGCGCGGGTCATCTCTATCGCGTCGATCTGCGGCTGCGCCCCGACGGGCAGAAGGGGCCGTTAGTGCGTAGCGCGGATGCGTTCGTTGATTATTTGCGCACGCGCGCCGGCATCTGGGAGTGGCTGGCTTATGTCAAACTGCGCGCCGTCGGCGGCGACCTGGAGCTAGGGCGGGTGGTTGAGCGCAACGCGCGGCAAGCGATTCACGCAGCCGCGCAACGTTGTGACGTGGAACTGCTGCGCGCCGAGACGCGCCGCGTGCGCGAGCTTTTGGAGCGCGAGCGGGGCGGCATCCCGGCGCGTGGTCTTGATATCAAGTTCGGCGCAGGCGGCATGCTCGACGTTTACTTCGCCGCGCGCTATCTACAACTGCACGCCGACGTGCCCGACGAAGGCGCGGATCGTTCGACGGCGGCGACGCTGGCACGCTTGCACGCGGGCGGTTCGTTGCGCGCGGCCGATTTCGACGCGCTCAGCGATGGCTATGCACTCCTGCGCACGCTCGATCATCATCTACGCCTCATCGCCGGTCGCTCCGCGCGCCTGCCCGTCGCGCCAGACCATCCGCTCCTCGCAGACCTCGCACGCGCGACCGCGCACGCCTCCGTGCCAGAACTGCTCAACGCAGTCCAAACACACATGCGCGCCATCCGCGCCGCCTACGACCGCATTATGGAAAAGCAAGGATGAAGGATGAGGGATGAACTACTTAGCGTTGAAAGCTTTCTTTCATCCCTCATCCCTCATCCTTCATCCCTGCCTTTCCGTCTCCGTCGCTTCGTGCCAGCAGCGCACACAGAAGCGTCGGCGCGCGATGCGCTCGGCCAGTGGCAGTTCGGCCGATCCCGGCAAGCGCTGCACGACCTCGCGCTCCTCTGCGCTCAACTCGGGCCATGCGCGCAAGGCTGCGGCCCCGCAACGTGGGCACACATCCCGGCTTGATTCGTTCATGCTCGCACCTCCACAAAACGTGTCACGGGCAATATAGCAGTCCCTGTCGGGTGACAGGCGACGAGTGATAAGTTTATATTTGTTACGGGTCTTGGCGACTGTCACATATCACGAGGTAGTTTGTGTTTCATATCAGAGCCGGTTACGACGAGCAATTGGAAATTAAAACCACAATGGAAGGGGCGCGGGCATTCTTCGGCGATCTGCGCAACTTCGTCGAGTTGATGCCGGGCGTGGAGAGCATCAAGGCGGAAGCGGGCGGCGTAGTGCGCTGGCTGATCCGCACGGAAGTGCCGGTGGTCGGCGCGCTCAAGCAAGCGTTCGCCGTCGCGCAGACGGAGGATCGCCCGGAGCGCATCGAATGGTCGCCCGCGCCGCACGAGCGCGGCAACTTCCTGCGCTACGTCGCGCAGTTCGAGCAACGCGGCGCGCGTGTGCTGGTGAAGATCGCGCAGCGCGTCGAGTTGCGCCGGCAACATGCGCGCGAGTTGCACCTGCTGGCGGGTCTCGTCGGCGAGAGTCGCTTGAGCGCCGAGATGCAAAAGGGCGTCACCGAGATGATGCGCACCTTCTTGCAGCGTGCCCGCGTGAAATTGGAAAAGTGAATTTAAGGCACGGCTTGAGCCGGGCCGCGTGCGTAGGCAGATTATTATGCGCGCTTGGCGCGGCGCGTATAATGCCGGTGCTGGGTTAGCAGTGAGTCTAAAATTCTGTCCTCACGGAGAAACGCAATGAGCAGCGACCGTCTAACGGAAATCCTCAACTACGTGACCGCCATTAGCCGCGACATCGGCGCATTCCGCGCCGAAGTCAACGCCCGCTTTGACCTGCTTGACGCACGAATGGAGAGGCTCGAAGCGCGCGTAGAACAACTCGAAGCGCGCGTAGAGAAACTCGATGCAAGCGTGCAGGGACTCGAAGCACAAGTGCAAGGTCTTGATGCGCGCGTGCAAGGATTGGAAGGCGAGGTGCGCGGGCTGCGAGCTGACGTGCGCGCTCTCACGAGCCGACTTGATCGCTTTGAGGCGCGTGTGATGGATTTGCGCGCCGATCACCGCGACTTGGAAGACCGCGTGATCGTGCTGGAAGAGAAACTGAACGCCGGTTAGCTTGTCATTGTCCTTGCTC
>JANMAD010000594.1:0-1973 GCA_031359515.1 Acidobacteriota bacterium
TCATCGGCACGATGTTCATCACCTGCCCCGACGCGGACAAGACCATGCGCAACATGACTTCGCCCGTGACGCCATTCTTGCGCGCTTCCTCTGTGAACTGTGGCTCCGGCTTCGCCGTGATGACCGCGCGGCGGGTCACGTCATGCACGGTGAATATCGTCTTTGCGTAGTCAATCGTGCCGCGGCCTTTACCGGGGCCGTCGCCGCCGAGTTTGGCCGGGCCACCGCCGGTGTTCCAGCCTTCGCCGGGGCCGTAGCCCGTGCCGTTGCCTGTGCCGATGCCGCCGCCACTCCCGTCGCCGATGCCGCCACCGTCACCCGAACCGGCAGATAATTCTTTCGCCTGCGACTTCGGATCGCCGTCGGGCAGGGCGCGCGTGTCGGGCGGAAACAGCACCGGGTCGGACTGAATCGACGCAGGTGTCGGCAGGTGCGGATTCGGTATGACGGGCGGCTCCGGATCAGGCGCGACGATGGGCGGCGCAAGCGTCGCTAACGGAATACGACCGTTGCTCGCAGGCAAGGCTTCGTGGTTGCCGCCGCTACCGCCGCCGCCCGGTCGCTCCTTGTTCTGTAGCGAGCCGCCACCCGTGCCATGATTCGCCATCCCGGCCGGCCCTGCTTCTTGTTTCTGCTCCGGCGGAATCGGAACCATCCCGATCAGCTCATACCTATCGTCCACATTAGCGAGCGCAGACGGATGCGCTTTGTGATAACCCTCAAGCGCGCCGACCGCGCCGACGAGTGTCAAGACGACGACGAGTGCGGTCACGAGTCCATAGCCAACATTCTCGCGCGCGAGACTGCGCCGCAACAGTAAGCCGTAACCGGCCGCAGTCCGTTGCACAAACGCACGCGGATCGCGTTTGAGCTCCGGCCACGTCAGACGCGACTCGGCTGTCACCGCGCGCATCTCCGTCGTCAGCCGCGCGAGCAGACTCGCCTCCGGCAACATCGTCAGTTGATACTCCGCACGCGCCGGCCGTATTGGCGTGGCCGCAAACAGCGCGGCTTTCGTTGGCGTGCCGGCATGCAGCACGTTCTCGTTCATCGCACCGACAGACGCAGGCGCGTACTCGCCAGCCGACAGTTCCCACGCTGCTTCGGTGAAATCGTTTAAGGCGTCGGGCTGTTGCGCGCTGACGAGCGGCAACCCGTCCACCGGACAGAAACGGAACTGCGGCGCAAATTCTTCATAGCACATCGGACAACGCTTCATCACTTCTTCCTCCTCCGCCCGCCGGCTCACCTGTCGGCGGAATGAATCGAGCACACGCGAGCGCAGCGCATCGGGCGCAGGTGTCGCGCGCCAACTCATGAGCAACAATTTCAATGCCTGCTCTTCGCTCATCATTGTTTTAACTCTCGCGCGCTGCGAGCCCGCTCGCCAGATACGGCGCAAGTTGTCGCCGTAAATTTTCGCGTGCGCGTGCGAGTCGCGCCTTGACCGTGCCCACGTCCGCGCCGACCACCGCGGCGATCTCCGCCAGACTCAACTCTTCATACTCGAACAGCACTAGCGCCTCGCGTTGCAACGGCGACAAGTTCAGCACCGCACGCTCTACGACTTCGGCTAACTCGGCCGCGAGCAGTTGGCGCAAAGGTTGTTGCGCTTCGTGCGTGCTAGGCTCGTCGGTTAGATCATCGAGCGTGACTTCGACGCGTGGGCGGCGAAACTGTTTGAGCGCGAGATTGCGCGTGGCCGCGTAGAGATACGTGCGCAAACTTGCGCGCGTCGGATCGAACCGGTCGGGCCGTTTGAGCAAACTGAGAAAGCAGTCGTGCGTCACGTCTTCGGCACGTGTCGCCGAGCCGAGCAAGCGATAGGCGAAACGATAGATCGCGTCGCGGTAACGCTCGTAGAGCAAGAGGAACGCGGCCTCTTCGCCCCGGCTCGCGCGCTCGATGAGCGCTTCGTCTGTCGTCTGTTCGGGCAACCTGCTTCGGCTCGTTTCCGGCCCCACGGCTTGCTC
>JANMAD010000595.1:0-4939 GCA_031359515.1 Acidobacteriota bacterium
CCGCTCAACTATCCCGACAGCGCGCCGTGGCATCTCTACGTCGCCACCAGCTACGACGGCGGCAACACGTTCCACCTGATCGACGCGACGCCGAACGATCCCGTGCAGCGCGGCACGATCTGTAATCTGGGTACGGTACCCTGCATGAATCACAGCTCGGCCGGCTTCCCCGACCGCAACCTGCTCGACTTCATGGATGCGACCGTGGACGCGCAAGGCCGCACGCTCGTCGGCTATCCCGATGGTTGTATCTCGCCGTCATGTATCAACAACACGCCCGCGCCGGGCGCGCATCCGAACGACTACGCCAAACGCGCCACTATCGCGCGGCAGTCCGGCGGACGGCGGTTGTTTGCCGCCAACGATCCGGTTGAGCCGGCCGTGCCGGCCGCGCCGCAAGTGACGGCCGCGCGCGACCTCAACAATGTCGTGCATGTGACGTGGACGACACCGGACAACGGCGGCTCGCCGATCACCAACTACAAAATCTATCGCGGCTCGCCCGGCGGCGCGGAAGTGCTGCTCGCCACCGTGCCCGGCACCCAGAACAGCTACGATGACACCACGGCCGATCCGAACGTGACCTATTACTATCGCGTCACGGCCGTTAACGTCGTCGGCGAAGGGCCTTCGTGCGGGCTGGCTTTCGTGGTCGTGCCGGAAAGCCCGTGTCGCTTGCCGGGGCGCACGGTCGTGGTTGATACGAGCGACAGCGGGCAGAACACACCGCCCGATCCGCGCGTGGACATCAGGTCAATCTCCATCGCCGAGCCGTTCTTTGGCGCGGGCGTCAATAAACTTGTGTTCACGATGAAACTCGCACCGTCTCCGCTCACCCCGACCGCGCCGCCGAACACCGAGTGGTACATCATCTGGAATCGGCTGCAACCGGACACGGATTTTGACCGCTACTACGTATTGGCGAAGTCCGACGCGACGGGCGCGACGTTGACCTACGAGTACGGCAAGTTCGGCGTGCCGCTGCCCATCGGCGGTGTGCCGAATCCGAATGCCAACACGCCCGTCAAACTCGGCGACGCCGATGCCGGCAGCTACGACCCGCTTACGGGCGTGCTGACGATCACGCTCTCGACCAGCAAGGCGGAGAACATACAACCGGGTCAGTCCTTAGTTGATGTCAACGGGCGGACGTATCTCGGCCGCGCGGGCGAGCCGGGGCCGCGCAGTCAGAACAACGCCAACGACATCACGGGCAACGGCACGTACACGCTAGTCGGCAATGCCACGTGTACGTCGCCTGCGACGGGCGGCGTGATCATCAGTGAGTTCCGTTTCCGCGGCCCGAATCCATCGCCTGTCAGTCCGAATCCCAATGTTGGCTTGCCACTTGATGGCTCGCTCGACGAGTTCATCGAACTCTATAACATGACCGGCAACGATGTGGTGGTGGGCGCGAACGGTTGGGCGCTGGCGACGGATGGCGGCGGCGGCACGCCGGTAGTTATCGCTAACATCCCGAACGGCACTAGCATCCCGGCGCGCGGGCACTATCTGATCGCCAACAGCGGCGGCTACACTCTGGGCGGTTACGCCCAGCCTGATCAGAGCTACACAGGCGACATCGCGGACAACTCCGGCGTTGCCTTGTTCTCGACGGCGGTGCTGGCCGACTTGACGCAGACCAACCGGCTCGATGCGGCCGGCTTTACGACCGCGAACATGTTGTTCAAGGAGGGCACGGGCCTCGCGTCGCCCGGCGCGAACGATGGCCAGTACAGCTTCGTGCGCATCATGGCTATCACCGGCTTGCCGCGCGACAACGGCGACAACGCTAGCGACTTCGCTTTCGTCTCGACCAACGCCGGCCAGTATGGCGGCGCGCAGTCCACGCTCGGCGCGCCCGCGCCGGAGAACAAGCAGAGTCCGATCCAACGCAACGCGACGATCAAGGCCAGCCTGATCGATCCGCAATGTTCGGGCGGCTCGAACAATCCGGCGAGCGCGTGCAATCGCGTCCGCAACACGAGCGACACGGGCCCGAACAAGTCGCTCGGCACGCTCTCGCTCCGGCGCAGGTTCACGAACAAGACCGGCTTGCCGGTCACACAGTTGCGCTTCCGCCTCGTGGACATCACGACGAAGCCTGCGCCTGCGGGCACGGCCGACTTGCGCGTACTCAGTTCCGGCACCGTAACGCTCACGCGCATGGATGGCTCAACGGTGGTCGTTCAGGGCACGACCCTTGAGACGCCGCCGGCGCAAGCGATGGGCGGCGGCTTGAACTCGGCGCTCGTGGTCACGATCCCGGGCGGCGTGCTCGCGCCGAATGCGCCGATAGACGTGCAACTGGTCTCGGGCGTAGAGCAAAGCGGCTCGTTCCGCTTCCTAGTCAACGTCGAGGCCGTGACTGGTACGGTCGTCAATAGACTTGGCGGCAATGGAGCGAAGCTAACTTCGCCGGTGAAGCAGTTGCAGCCAGATGCGGCGACGCCGAACAGTGCGCCGAAGACCACACAGACCCCTGCGCTCGTGCAGCCTTACGTGCTGTTGCCGTCGGCACGTGCGGCTGCCGACGCTACCAGCGAAGAGACGAAGAAGGCGCACACCCGCACGCGGACGCGGGCCGCCCATGCGCGTAAGGCGCAGCCTTGAAGCTTGCGCGTTAACCCGACCGCTTAGCGGTCAATACCTTGAGCGCCGCCCGATTCAGTGATCACCGGGCGGCGCTCAATTTCTATTCCGGCCCCAGACCGCGAGCGAGCGCAATCTGGTCGGCAGCGTGCAAGTCCAACGCTGTGCGGTAGTAAACAGCGCTGGCCGTATGTATTGGTTGACAGCGCTGCCATGCCAACATATAGTGTGCCTCACCCCTGCCGCGCTCTACCGGCTGTACTTTGCGCCGGCTCGAGGCGGACGATCAACGAGAGACCGGACACGCATGTTCAAACTCAAACGCTTAGAGATTACCGGCTTCAAGTCGTTCGCCGATTACACCGATCTTCTCTTTACAGGTGAAGGCATCACCGCCGTCGTCGGGCCCAACGGCTGCGGCAAATGCGTCAGCGGTGACACGCTCGTCACCCTCGCCGACGGGCGCGACGTGCCCATCCGGGAACTTGTACAGCAGGCGTTGGCCGCCGCGCCCGCCAGCGAAACGATGGACGATGGCCTGCTGACACGCCACAATCCGCACGGCATCGAAGTCCTCTCGCTGAATCCTGCTACGCTCCGCCTCGAACCGCGTCCCGTCGCCGCGTTTGTGCAGCGCACCGCTACGTCGTATCTGTTGCGTGTGCGCACGCGCGCCGGGCGTGAGGTAACGGCCACGCCATATCATCCGCTCTTCACATTGGAAGAGGGCCGCTTGCGTGCGCTCAAGGCGGAAGAGTTGCGTGTGGGCCTACGTCTGGCTGTGCCGCGCTGTCTGCCCACGTCGGGCCGCGAAATGCCCCTGCCATTGTTCGCTGCACTCAAAGCATTTCAGCCGGAAGACAGCGTCTTCGTGGCGCACTCGGGTGCCTTAGCGGCTTGGGCCGCCGCCGGGCATGCGCAGTTCGGGACGTGGCGCGCATGGTCGCGTGCGGCCGGTGTGCCCGACAATAAACTCAAAGGTCTGTTAGACGGACAGGCTATCGGCGCGGCTGCACTGGTAAAACTGGCCGGCGCGGCACAGCTTGAGCCGCAACTCAACGGGCGACTCAAATCGCGCGGCACAGGACAGTTGACTTGGCCCGCGCGGTTCAGCCCCGACTTGGCGCGCTTCCTCGGTTTGCTTATCGCGGAGGGGCGTAACACGAGCGCGAACCAACTCTGGTTCGTGAACGCCGACCATGCGGTGAATGATGAGTTCGAGCGACTGGCGCGCACGCTGTTCGATCTGCCCGTAGCGCGCTACCACTACAAACCCGGCAGCGAAGATAGTCTGCTCTACTCAAGGGCATTGGGACTGACGCTGGCGCGGTTGTTCAATTTCCCCATCAACTCCGTGTCGGCGGACAAGGAAGCGCCGCCGCAAGTGTTCAGCGCCGCCGCCGCGACACAATGGGCCTTTTTGTCGGGGCTGTTTGAAGGCGATGCCTACGTCTGCGCCCGCCCGCCCGTCGCTGGGTTAGGCGCGCACGCCTATATCGAATACGCGACGGCCAGCGAGAAATTGGCCCGACAGGTCATCGCGTTGCTGTTACGGCGCGGCGTGTTCGCTGTCCTCCGTGCGCGCGAAAAATATGCCGTCAATACTACGGCTCAGCGCCGCCGCACTTACTACTCGGTGCTGATCTATGGGACGGCGCAACTGCGCCACGTGGCGCAGCACCTTTCTTTCGTCGGTGATAAGCGGCACGCGCTCGCGGTATTGCGCGGCCTCACAGAGTCCGCCAACCCTAACCACGATCTCATTCCCGGCGCAACCGCGTTGGTCAAAGAGGCCGCCCACCGGGCTAGTCTTAAAATCAAACCGCACCGCCGGCAGCATCCCAAACTTGCGGCCTATGTCGAACAGCGGTGCGCGGCCAGTCGCGGCGGACTGCTCGAAGTCGTCGCGCAGATCGAGCGCTTAGGGTCGACGCCCGCCGCCGCGCACGACCTGTTGCAGCGCCTGACCGGTTTGGCGACTTCAGACGTTTACTGGGACGAGATCGTCAGCATCGAGCAAGTTGCGCCCCCGGACGAATGGGTTTACGACCTGTGCGTGGCCGACACGCACAACTTCGTCGCGGGTAACATCATCGTCCATAACAGCAACGTCGCGGACGCTATCGCCTGGGTGTTGGGCGAGCAGCGCGTCAAGCATCTGCGCGGCGCGGCCATGCTCGACGTGATCTTTCAAGGCTCGCGCAACCGCGCGCCGAGCGGCATGGCCGAAGTCGTCCTCCATCTCGTGCGCGACGAGACCATGCCGGACGAGACGGATGTTGACGATATAGACTCCACGCTTGAAGAGATCGACGAGCAGCGTGACGCGGTGGCAGAGAAACTGCTG
>JANMAD010000612.1:0-5588 GCA_031359515.1 Acidobacteriota bacterium
CAAATAGCGATAGCTGTTGATTGCATCATCGCCTGTTCAAGGAGTGATGACCATTTTTGACCTGGTACGAGTTTCCATTGGTCAAACCAAACATTAACCCCTGCGTCATTCAATTCGGCCGCTAAAGACTGAACTGCTTCAGCATCTAACGGATTGTAACTAAGAAATAGATCGTATTTTCGACTAGACATTGGAGCTACCCCTTATCTTCATTAATAAATCGACGTATTAAGCAGCTTACAAAAAGTAATTTGGTAAAATCTGCTGATAATGAAAACAGCAACTAGATTTATCAAGTCGCTCTCTCAAGAGCAACAGCGGTCTTTGAACCAGATCGTGCGAAACCATTCGAGTCATCGAACTCGCACACGCGCTCACGCTATTTTGTTGAGTGCGCGGCGGTATTCTATCAATCAAATCGCCGACATCTTTGCGGTTGATCGCGCAACCGTCACGTCTTGGCTGGTGCGTTGGGAAGAGAGTGAAACTGATGGGCTTGACGATGACCCCAAAAGCGGACGGCCACCGACCTTGAGCGATGAAGAAGAAAAACAAGCCGTCAAGATTGTTAAAGAAGAGCCACGCTCGCTCAAACAACAGCTTCTCTGTGTGATGGAAAAGTTCGGGAAGAAGCTTTCGCTTGCGACGCTGCGCAATGTGTGTAAGCGGCACGGTTTGAGTTGGCGCAGGCTTCGTCGGAGTCTGAAAGGGTTGCGCGATGAGGCGCTCTTTCGGCACGCCAAAGATGAATTGGCAGGCTTGAAAGAGGCGCATCGGGCCGGATTGTGCGACCTTTACTATTTTGATGAAGCGGGCTTTATGCGAATACCTTCGGTCGGTTACGCTTGGCAAGAGAAGGGCGACAGGATTGAGGTGACAGCGCAAAGAAGCGTGTCGGAGAACGTGTTGGGTTTCTTGAGCCTCGATTGCCAATTTCATCCCTTTGTTTTCAGAGGAGCGATTGATGCTTCGGTGGTGATTGATTGTTTCGACGCTTTCGCGCGCGTGCTTGAGAAAGAGACGTGGGTGGTCATTGACAACGCTCCGACGCACATCAGCGAAGAGTTTGAAGACGAGCTTGAGCGATGGGCCAAGCGTGGCTTGCATATCTATTTCCTGCCCGCGTATTGTCCCGAACTGAACTTGATTGAACATCTGTGGCGCAAAATAAAGTACGAGTGGTTACCGTTGAGCGCGTTTGAATCAAACAAGGCTTTCGCTCAGGCGTTGGACAACGTACTCAGTCAAGTTGGCTCAAAATACCAAATTACTTTTTCCTAAGTGCTTATGAGTGTCTAGCAGGACACCGCCGGGCATCATCAGTCATGCGGGCGAATTAAGCGGGGACAGGTGGCGGCTCAGTGGAAAAACTGAAAGGGTTAAGCGTGGGCGGCGCATGCTTCTGCCAACAAACGCTTGACGGTGGGGAGGAACTTGCTCAAGTCCGGCTTGACGAGATAGGCGTTAGCCCCTGCGAGCAAGCCCGCCTCCCGATCCGCCTGTGAAGCTTTGCCCGTGAAGAAGACGATGGGCGTGGTCTTGTCCAGCTTGCGAATTTCCGTGCAGAAGCTTAGCCCGCCCACATCGGGCATCTGCCCGTCAATGATGTAGAGATTGAACCGCTCGGTCGTCATTAACCGGAGCGCCGCGGCCGCATCGTGGACGGCGATGGCTTCAAGGTTAGAGAAGCCAAGCATGGTCGTGAGTAGATCACAGGTATCTTCGTCGTCGTCAACGCAGAGGATACGCATCGGAGGAACTCCTTGATTAGGCACGGTAGTTATCCACTAACTGCACGCTGTAGGTTGTGCGTGTACTTATCAGATCGCTGGCCATCTTCCACAGCGATACGCCGGTACGTGGCGACCGCTTGGTCGAGCAAGGCCAAACCTTTAAGCTGCCGGGCTAACGCTTCGTCGCGCAACTCTATCGCTTCGATGCGCTCGCCGCGTAGTTGCTTGCCGGCGGCCTCCGCGAAGAGCAGTTCGCTGACCTGCAACTCGGCTAAGCCTTGTGCGTAGAGGCGCGCAGGTTCGTTGGTACAACTCATCTTGCTACCTGCTGTTGGGCGAAGTGTGGCGGAGTTCCCGACGCTATCGTGCGCTCAGTGCCGGACGTGCCGGGCGTCGTTTACCGCGCGCGTATGTGGCGACTGAGGCAGTGCACGCGATAGCTTGCGCATCTGCCGATTACCTTACGCGCCGACTATAGCGGGAACGCACATTTCCTCCTGCGGCTATGTGCGTTCCCGTCCCCCCCAGCTCGCGATACCTTGCGATAAGCAAAGACAGATATAACCTTGCCGCCGCCGTTCGTCTGTACGCGACCGCACAAAAATTATGAAAACTTGTCACGCGCCGCCGTAGGTAAGCTATGAGAACAGACCCGTGCTACACTGCCCTCGTAACTTGCACTGTTCTTTTGAGCATTCACCACTCGACATCGGGAGTTGCATTGCAACACCTTCTTGTGCCGTCTGCTGTGTTCACACACACGCGACTGGAGAAGGAGTTAGCCGATGTCTATCCCGCAAGCGCCAAGCCCGCCGCACCGCAATCACATACTAGCCGCTCTGCCGCAGGCAGATTACGACCGCCTCGCGCCGCATCTGGAGCAAATCGAGCTGCCGCTCGGGCGGATTCTCTACCCTGCGGACGGACTCATAAATTACGCCTACTTCCCCACGCACGCGATGATCTCTTTAGTCTCGCAACAGCCTGACGGCGCAACGGTCGAAGTCGGCTTAACCGGGTTTGAGGGGATGACGGCTATCTCGCTCGTGCTAGGCGTTGATCGCTCGCCGCACCAATGCATCGTGCAGATCAACGATGGCGGGATACGTGCGCGGGCGGACGTGATCATGGAGGAGTTCAAGCGCGGCGGCGCGCTCCACGATCTGCTGTTGCGCTATGCGCAATCGCTCTTGCAACAGGTCTCGCAGATCGCCGCGTGCAACCGCCTGCATTCGGTCGAAGAGCGACTGGCCCGTTGGCTGCTGATGAGCCACGACCGTTGCATCTGCGACGAGTTGCCGCTGACGCACGAGTTCATCTCCCAGATGCTCGGCGTGCGCCGTGCCGGGGTGACGACCGCCGCCTTGGCCTTGCAGGCCGAAGGCTTCATCCACTACACGCGCGGACGCATCACCATCAAGGACAGACCGGGGTTGGAAGATTTCGCTTGCGCCTGCTACCCGATCCTCAAAGCGGAGTTCGACCGCCTGCCCGCAGGCACGCAAAATGCGGGGGGGGGCTTGGACGATAGGCACATAGACGAATGCGCGCCAACGCATTGAACCTCTATCGGTTCAACCGCAACCTCCATTCATCATTCCGTCTGAGCCAGCCGTCAGCCGCAAAACTTGAGCAATGACTGCTCAAGTTTTGCGCCACACCATGCAACCGTGACGCTTGCCCGCCGCCCGCTTTGCAAACCTCGCTTACACAGATGCTATACTCGGCGCGGCCAGCGCGGCACATTAGTTTCCGGCGCGGCCGCGATGAACATGCAGACAGCAAACGCTCGCCCCACACACGCACTTCAATTTTCGCCAACACAGTTCAGTTATGCAGAACCTTTCCTTCGACAGCGTTAGCGCGCCGACGGCCGATCAATCAACTGCGGACTTCCCGCTCGGCATCGCGGGTTTCACTTATGCCGATCTCTACCGGCCGCTACGCCTGCGCGCCCTCGCCGAAACTTTTTACGCGGAACTCGCACACGCGGACGCGCCATTGCAACGCACACTCTCGGTCTATCTCGCCGCCCGCGGCACGAACCTCGCCGGCACGAAGCAAGAGTCAGAACTGCTCATTGCCGCCGCGCCGCATCTCGCAAGTTTCATCGCGCGGCTGTTCAATATCGAGCCTGCGCGCACGGCGCACAGCGCGGAGATAAAAGCGCAAGACCCCATCTTCGGATTCAAATTTTTCATCGCCCGCCGCGCGTTGAAAAAATTCCCCGCCGAGCAAGCGCTGACGCTCGATGCCGCCGCCCTCGACGCCGCGCTCGCCGCGTTGCGCCGCGCCGCCTGCGCCGACACACTCAACGCCGACGATGAGCTTGGCATCGCGCAGATGACCATGCGCCTGCTCGCGTGGGAACAGCAACTCGACAAGCGTAGCGCGCAAAAGGCCGCGCCGACAGACGACGCAACGACGACCGCCAGTGCGCATGAGATCGCCCGCGCGCGTGCAGCGATCAGTGCGCGCGATGCGGTCAACGTCCTCGCGCAGTTTGCGAGCGCAGACGAACGGGACGCGGATGTCGCGTTCGTCAAATCAGCCTTGCGCCTCGTCGAAGCGTGGGCCGCAGCGCACGCGACACAGACGGCCGCGCGCCGACGTGTGCGCGGCTGGGTCTCGTTCCACTTCCCGCACCCGCTCAACTACGAGCAGCTCGTCCAACTCGAACGCCCCGATGCGGAGTTGCCGGAGTTGATTCAAGGTCTTGAGCAAAACTTGCGGCGGCGCGATGGCTTCGCGCTCACCGACGGGCGCGCTACACCGCGCGAAGTCCTCGACGAGGTCAACTACTGTCTCTATTGCCACGAGCGCGACAAGGATTCTTGCTCGAAGGGCTTGCACGAAGGCGAGCGAGCGGCGGGCGCGGTCAAGCGCAACCCGCTCGGCATCACGCTCGCCGGCTGTCCGCTCGACGAGAAGATTTCCGAGATGCACGTCTTGCAAAAAGAGGGCGATTCGATTGCCGCGCTCGCGCTTATCGTGATCGACAACCCGATGTGCCCCGGCACGGGGCATCGCATCTGCAACGACTGCATGAAGTCGTGCATCTTTCAGAAGCAAGAACCGGTCAACATCCCGCAAGCTGAGACAGGCGTGCTGACCGACGTGTTACAGATGCCGTTTGGCTTTGAGATTTATTCGCTGCTCACGCGCTGGAACCCGCTCAATGCGAAACGCCCTTACGCGCTCCCCTATAACGGCCGGGACGTTCTCGTCGTCGGTCTCGGCCCAGCCGGTTATACGCTCGCGCATTATCTATTGAACGAAGGCTTCGGCATCATCGGGATTGACGGTTTGAAGATCGAGCCGCTCGACAAGATATTAACCGGCGATGGCGGACGCACAGTGCCGCGCGCTGTGCTAGACGTGCGCGAGCTTGAAGGCGCGCTTGACGAGCGCGTGCTGGCCGGCTTCGGCGGCGTCTCCGAGTACGGCATCACCGTGCGTTGGGACAAAAATTTTCTCACGCTCATACACCTCACACTCGCCCGCCGCGAACGCTTTCGCTTCTACGGCGGCATACGCTTCGGCGGTACGCTCACGATTGCAGACGCATGGGCACTCGGCTTCGCGCACATCGCCATCGCGTCGGGCGCGGGGCGGCCGACGATCATAGACATGCGCAACAACCTCGTGCGCGGCATACGCAAAGCGTCGGATTTTCTGATGGCGCTGCAACTGACCGGCGCGTTCAAACGCGACGCGCTCGCCAACTTGCAGGTGCGTC
This sequence comes from Acidobacteriota bacterium, assembly GCA_031359515.1. Classification (GTDB taxonomy): domain Bacteria; phylum Acidobacteriota; class Blastocatellia; order Pyrinomonadales; family Pyrinomonadaceae; genus QHXQ01. Next base: position 5,473 of record JANMAD010000612.1, read on the forward strand.
TGCCCGCGCTCGTCATCGGCGGCGGCCTGACCGCGATTGATACCGCGACTGAGTTGTTCGCCTACTATCCCGTGCAAGTCGAGAAGATACTCCACCGGCACGAAGAGTTGTTGACA
>JANMAD010000615.1:0-2178 GCA_031359515.1 Acidobacteriota bacterium
CTCGCCCGCTACCGCGCCGTCAAAGCGAGCAGCACGAACGCCGACAACCGCAACGCCGGGCGCGCTGTAGGGACGCGGCCGTGACCTATCGCGAACTGCTCGCGCGCAACGCGAACGTGCGCCGGCTGTGGTCGGGCCAAGTTGTCTCCGAGATCGGCGACTGGCTGAACAACATCGCGGTGCTGGCCTTAGCCCTCACGCTCGCCGGCCCCGGCCGGCAGGGCCGCGCCATCGCCGTCTATGCCATCGCGCGCCATCTGCCGCTCTTTCTGTTCGGGCCGGTCGCGGGCGTCGTCGTGGATCGGTTGGATCGACGGCGCGTCATGATCGCGGCGGACGTGGTGCGGGCCGCGCTCGCGCTCGGCTTTATTCTCGCGTTCAGGTTCTCGTCGCTTACACTCATCTACGCGGTCGGCGCGGCGCTCTTTTCGGTCTCCGCTTTCTTCAACGCCGCCAAGCGCGCCACCATTCCGGTCATCGTCAACGGGCCGGACGAACTGCTCACGACCAATTCGCTGTCTGCTTCGACGACCGCCGCCACCATCGCCATCGGCTCCGCGCTCGGCGGTCTCGTCGCCACCTTCGTGGGCCGGCAATCCGTCTTCATCATCAACGCGCTCACGTTCCTCGTCTCCGCCATGATGATCTGGCGCATCAGTCTGCCCGTCCGCGCACGCGCTGCTGTTTTATCGGTTGCCGGCACATCGTTGTTGCGCCGTTCGGTGCTAGACTTTCGCGCGGGTCTTCGTTATGTACGCAACGATGGCCTGCTCGCGGCCATCTTCATTGTCGCGGCCGGTTGGGGCTTAGGCAACGGTGTCGCGCGGGCGCTCTATAGCGTGTTTGGCGCGCGGCTCGGCGTCGCGGCCGCGCAAGGGTTGGTCGCGCGCCCGCAGGACTTCGGCATCTCCGTGCTGTTCGTGGCGATGGGCGTAGGCGGTGTGCTGGGCGCGCCGCTCGCACGACGCTTCAACGCGGCGGGCGATAACTTGGGCGCACGCATGGGCCGCTCGCTCCTGCTCGACGGATGCGGGCTTGTCCTTTTCAGCTTCATGCCCAATCTGTGGGGCGCGAGCGCAGTGCTAATCGCGCGCGAGATGAATTTCGCGATCTGGTGGACGGCGCAACAGACGCTCGTCATGCGCCGCACCGAGAACGCTTATGCGGGCCGCGTCTTCGCGTCTTATGAAACGCTGACGACGCTGATGATGGTCGGCTCGATGTACTGCGCGGGCGCGGCGGCCGACGCTTACGGCATTCGCGTCGTGGCTGCGACCGGCGGCGCGGTGGTCGCCGCATCAGGCTTGCTCTGGTTCGTGTTGCGGCGCGCTGCCGCGCGTAAAATTGTAACTCCCGCTGTGCCTGTCAAAGACTAATGGTCAACATCTATTGCGCTCGCTGGGTCATGCCCGTCACAACGCCACCGCTTGCGGACGGCGCGGTCGCGGTTGACGGCACGCAGATCGTCGCGCTAGGGCCACGCGCCGATTTAGTCGCACAGTTTCCGGCTGCGCACGTTGAAGATTTTGGCGCGGCCGCGATTATGCCGGGATTGGTCAACTGCCATTCGCATCTTGAGTTGACGGCGATGCGCGGCTATCTCGAAGCGGAGGAGCGCGACTTCTTCGCTTGGCTGCGCAAGCTGACGGTGGCGCGCTTGTTTCACATGACGGCGGACGACCTGCGCGTTGCGGCCACTTGGGGCGCGGTCGAAGCAGCGCGGGCGGGCGTGACCTGTGTGGCCGATGCCGCGAGCGGCGCGGCGGCCAGCATTGCCGCGCTCAAAGATGTGGGCCTGCGCGGCACGGTCTATCAAGAAGTGTTCGGCCCCGACGCGCGCATGGCGAAAGAGCAGTGGGCCAAAGCGCACGAGCAACTCGCAGCGTTGCGCGCTGATGAAACGAAACTTGTGCGCGTCGGTGTCTCGCCGCACGCGCCCTACAGCGTCAGCGCGCCGTTGCTCGAAATGATCACGGATTACGCGCTCGCGGCACAATTATCCATCATGATGCACGCGGCTGAATCTGAAGCGGAGATATTGCTGATCCGCGATGGGCGGGGAACGTTCGCCGACGACTACGCGCGGCGCAGCATCGAATGGCGCGCACCGGGCGTCTCGCCCATTCAGTATCTCGCGCAGGTCGGCGTGCTGCGCGCACGGCCCTTGCTCGCGCATTG
>JANMAD010000621.1:0-11410 GCA_031359515.1 Acidobacteriota bacterium
GATGATGGTGTCGGCTTCCCAATCGCCGAGGCGCGCTTTTTCGTCCACCACTTGCGGGCGCTGGTCAATGGTCACGCGGTTGGGAATCTGCCCCCGCCGCGAGTAAGTGCCATAGCGTTTACGCCGCTGCTTCTGGCAGCGCAAGTGCTGGTAGAGCGTGCCGCCACTGGCTTTGTCCGCATAGCCGTATTGATAAATCCGCTCGTGGCTGATGCGCGCCTGCCCTTCGAGCGCGCGGCGACCCGAAATCTGTTCGGGACTCCACTGTTGGCGCAGTAGCGCTTCCACTTGCGTCCATTGTGCGGCAGTGATCCGCGGCCTGCCTCGTTGCTTTTGGCGCTGTTGTGCTAACTCATCGGCTTGTTTGGGGCGGTAGCCGCGCCCGCCCAGGTTGCGCACAAGTTCGCGCCCGATGGTCGCTTTATGCACGCCCAGGTTGCGCGCGATCTCTGTGCGGTTGTGACCTTCTTTCTTCAAGGCGTAAATCTGGTATCTTTGCTCACGGGTGAGCTGCGTGTACCTCAACGGGTGCTCCTTTTAACTTGGCGGTTGAAGCAGCACGGATGTTACCGCAGCTTACCTTTCACCGACCAAGTTCAAAAGTTGCACTTACAACTGCTGTTACGCAGCGAGAGGCTGCGGATTAAGTTTGACAAGTTCAGCATAAGCTGCCTTCAGCGCAGACAAATAGATCTTTGACTTGATCGTAAACTGACCGATGCCAGTCTTGAGCTTCAAGGCTTCCAGTTTGACGTAAGCACATAGGGAAGCAAAGAAGTGGTTGCGTTGTGTCGTCGGGGTTCTGGTCGGCGACTTCTCCAACGAGGCATTCTGTTTCAGCGATTTGTGATAGACCTCGATGCTCCACCGTTTGTGATAGAGTTTCGTGAGTTGGTCGAATGAGAGCGTCAACTCGCTTGCGACCAGATAGCGCACGCCCACCGAACCGTCTTTGTTTGTAAAGACTTCTTTGGTCAAAGCGAGCGGGAAATCCACTTCTTCGAGCCAAATCTGGAGGGTCGTGCCGGCTGCCGGTTCAAGCGTGGCGACTGTCACATATTGACCAAGCTGCTTCCGCGCGGCGCTTACAGCCAGCTTGCGATTCTCTTTCAGCGGCATCACAAATTCTTTGCCCAACTGATGCTTGATGAACTTCATGTTCTCTGAAGAAGCAAACCACACATCGTTAAGGACATACTTGAACTGAAGCTGATTATGCACGGCCACCCGGAGCAGCATCCGGTAGCGTTCATTCTTCGTGATTGAACTTTTACGTTTGCTCTTCTTGGTTTTCGGATCGATGTACTGCTCGGTCTTGGTCACGAGGTCGAAAGCCACGGGTAACGACACCTCCGAAGCATGATAGAGCGCGGTCAGGAAGTTGATGCCTTTGACGGTGCGGTCTGTGGAGTGGTCGTAGTGCCACGAGACGAGTTCGTTCTCATCCGTCGAGGGCTTCGCTTCAATCGAGTCATCAATGATGAGCACACCATCCTCGCTTTCGACGGCTCTGACCAAAGGCTTGACGACGCGCCACAGAGCGGCGGAAGTCTGCGGTTCCGCGGAGAGAAAGCGGGTCACGGCATCATGGCTGATTTCATTGTCAAGTAAGCGCGCCAGTCCGGTCGCCGAGGCTTGCCCGAAGGAGCAGATCAGGTAATCCGTATAGATGTCCAGCATTGATTTGCTCATCGGTCAAGTTTATCAAGGGCTTCCGCTTTGCGTAACATCAGTTAGAAAGTATCTTTGATGATCAATAAAGCCAGAAAACCATATTTCTGGTTTTCTGGCTTGCTATAAAAAGGCAAAGTATGAAGAACAGCGAAGAGCTTAAAACGATTCCCCTTTCAACTTTTAAGCGCAGAAGTGGCGAGTACATTAGGCAGATGAAGCAATCAAAAAACTTGGATTCAACTTGTAAGTGCAACTTTTGAACTTCGTGGTTAAAAGGCAAGCTGCTGTAAGATTCATGCTGCTTTAACCGCCAAGTTAAAAGGAGCATGAGTGACTTACAAGCAGCTTACCCGTGAGCAAAGATACCAGATTTACGCCTTGAAGAAAGAAGGCCACAGCCGAAGTGCCATTGCCCGCAACGTGGGCGTGCATAAAGCCACCATTGGGCGCGAATTAAGGCGCAACCTGGGCGAGCGCGGCTACCGCCCTAAACAAGCCGATGAGTTAGCACGAGAGCGCCAAAAGCAACGAGTCGGGCCGCGCATCACCGCCGCGCAGTGGAGGCAAGTGGAAGATTTGCTGCGCCATGAGTGGAGTCCTGAGCAGATTGCGGGACGCCTCAAACTCTTACAGCACGAGCGCCTCAGCCACGAGCGCATTTATCAATACATCTATGCCAACAAAGCCAGCGGCGGCACGCTCTACCGGCACTTGCGCTGCCGGAAACAGAGGCGGAAACGCTACGGCAGTTACTCGCGGCGCGGGCAGATTCCCCACCGCGTGCTGATTGACCAGCGCCCTGCGGTGGTGGAGCAAAAAGCGCGGCTCGGCGACTGGGAGGCTGACACCATCATCGGGCGCAATCATCAGGCAGCGATTGTCTCTCTGGTCGAACGCCGGTCGAAATTGACGCGGCTGGCAAAAGTGGCGCGCACCACGGCGGAGTTAGTCACCACCGCCGTGACCACACAATTGCAGCCGCTCACGGTCAAGACGATCACTTCGGACAACGGCAGAGAGTTTGCCCATCATCTCCAGATTGGGCAGAATCTCAAAGCTGATTTTTACTTTGCCCATCCGTATCATTCCTGGGAGCGCGGAGTCAACGAGAATACCAACGGGTTAGTGCGCCAATACTTCCCGAAGAAAAGTGAGTTCTCAAAGATCAATGACAAGCAGATTAAGAAAGTAGAAGAGCGGCTCAACAATCGTCCGCGCAAAACCCTCGGCTACAAGACGCCGAATGAGGTATTCTTCAAACTACCACTCGTTGCACTTACAAGTTGAATTCAAGTCAGCAGTGAGTGGATATAACTACAACCATGCGCTGAGAGACCCTTGCGCTGCTCCGGTCGCAGCAGCTATTTCGCGTAACGACATACGCTCTTCAACACGTAAGCGAATCGCCTCTGCCCTGAGATCAGGTTTGGCTATGCCCATGTGCTGCTCCTTTCAGACAGTGCGGTTCACTGAACTCTTATTGAGTTCAGTATACCACCATGAAATGATGTACTAACTTGATTTGTTGAAGTGAGAATTTTGGTGGAGCCGAGGGGGATCGAACCCCTGACCTCCGCGCTGCCAGCGCGGCGCTCTCCCAGCTGAGCTACGGCCCCAATGTTCACCGCTTGCGGGAACGAGTTGGAAGATTAGCGTAGCGCGGAATGAGCGTCAAGCGCGCTGCTAGGCGCGGCGGCGGGCAGCGTAGAAGGCAATGAGCGCGCCCGTGACGAGCAAAAGGAGGCCGCCAAGCACGCGCCACAGGTTCGGTAACTCGTGCGTGCTTGTGTCGGTTAAGACGACTGCCGCGTGCGGCGCGAGGAAGGCGGCGCGGTAGGCGATGACACCGCCCAACGCTGCCAGCACGATGCCGAAGATGATCAGGAGCGTACGCATGTTGCGCGAGACCAATAGCAATTCACTTGTTCCGGTTGCTTTAGCGGCCGGTGAACTCCGGTTTGCGCTTCTCTAAAAAGGCGCGCACGCCTTCGTCTTTGTCGGCGCTGGAGAAGCAGAGCGCGAAGAGATCGATCTCGCGGCGCAAGCCTTCGTCGAGCGTCGAGCGCGCGGCCGTCTTGACGGCCTCTTTGGCGAGGCGTAGGGCGATGGGACTTTTCTCGGCGATGCGATTGGCTAACTCCAAGGTCTTCGCTGCAAGCTCTTCGTGCGGCACGACCATGTTGACGAGACCGATGGCGAGCGCGGTCTGCGCGTTGATGATCTCGCCGGTCAGGATCAACTCCATCGCTTTGCCTTCGCCGACGAGGTGCGTCAGGCGTTGTGTGCCGCCGCCGCCGGGGATGATCCCTAGGTTTATTTCGGGTTGCCCGAACGATGCGCTCTCGCTGGCGATGCGCAAGTCGCAGGCCAGAGCTAACTCGCAGCCGCCGCCCAGACAATAGCCGTTGACCATGGCGATAACCGGCTTGGGGAACGTATCAATCGCGGTGAACAGCGAGCGGTCGGTCATTACGTCGCGTTGGGTGACGGCGGTGCGGCCGGCGAACTCCGCGATGTCCGCGCCCGCGACGAACGCCTTATCGCCCGCGCCCGTGATGACGACGACGCGCACCGTCTCGTCCGCGCGCAACTCTTCAAACGCCAACGCGCCCTCCGCGCGCGTCTGTATGTTCAGTGCGTTCCGTTTTTCGGGCCGGTTGATCGTGATGATGGCGACGCGCTCGCGCCGTTCGACTAATAATGTCTCATAGGTCTGCGCCATAGTTTCTCCTCACATACAATTCGCCAGATGATTGCTGACAGGCTCGCGCCCGAATTCTATCCCGTCGCTTAAGTTCGTGTCACTTGGCGCGGAGAGCTTTACTGTGGTTCGTTGTCGGGCGCGCTCACTTGCTCGTCGGCGACCCACGAGACGAAGAGTCTGATCCAGTTTTCGGTCGGTTCGAGGATGGCGACGCCGATGCGGGCTGTGCCGTAGATGGCGGAGGCGATGCGGATAACGCGGGCGGTCGCTTCGATGGGCGCGCCGTCGGGGCGATGGGCGCGTAAGTAGAGTTGATCGCCGCGATTGATCTTTTGATTGAGGTGGAAGAGCGCGCCGGTGGTGGAGATGTCGTCCGTTTCGGTCGGCTCGCTCCACGCCGCGCCGTCGTCCGCGCGGCCCGACACGACGATGGGCAGGCGCAACGCCATGCGCAGCGCGAAACGTCTGTCGTCTTGATTCGGCGTGGACATGGTCAGTAGGCAGTAAGCAGTAGGCAGTAGGCAGTTAACACCTGCGTGTCGCTTTTCGTCTGCCGCTCATTATTTTCCTTTGGCTGTTCCTTCATCGTTCCAATCGTAAAAACCCGCGCCCGTTTTCTTGCCCAACTTCCCCGCGGCCACCATGCGCCGCAAAATGTCGGGCGGGCGAAACGTCTCGGAGGCGAGCGCGTGGTGCAAGTATTCGGCGATGTGCAGGCGTATGTCGAGGCCGACGAGATCGGTCAAGCGCAACGGCCCCATGGGGTGATTGTAGCCCAACTCCATCGCCGTATCTATATCTTTCGCGCTGGCCACGTTCTGCTCGACCATGCGCATCGCCTCCAACCCCAGCGCCACGCCCAAACGGCTCGACGCGAAGCCCGGCACATCGCGCACCGTGATCGGCTCTTTGCGCATACGCCCGCCGACCGCGCGCACGGCCGCGACCGTCGCTTCGTTCGTCTGTGCGCCGACGACGATCTCGACGAGGCGCATGAGGTGGACGGGGTTGAAGAAGTGCATGCCGACGACGCGCTCAGGGTGTGCGGCGGCGCGGGCGATCTCCGTGATCGAAAGTGATGAAGTGTTGCTGGCAAAGATAAAGTCGCGGGCGGCGATCTCTTCGACCGCGCGCAAGGTCTCGTGCTTCAACGCCATCTGTTCGGGCACGGCTTCGATGAAGAGGTCTGCATCGCGCGCGGCGCTCAAGTCTGTCGCGCCGCGTATGTGTTGCAGCGCCATGTCGCACTCGGCCTCTGTGAGTTTGGCGAGTTGCCTGCCCTTCGCCAGATTGCGCTCGATGGCGGCGATGCCGCGCGCGAGCGGTTCGCGGGCCACATCGCGCAGGATGACGCGAAAGCCCGCCAGCGCCGCCACCTGTGCGATGCCGTGCCCCATCGTGCCCGCGCCCAGCACGGCGATGGTCTCAATCGTCGGCGTTGTCTCTGTGTGTGTGCCCGGTGTGGTCAACGGCGTATGCGCGCGTCTCGTCTGGTTCGACTACATTAGAGCGAAAAGTTTATACTATACACGCAAGCGAAAAGGCTACACGCGGCGGGCGCAAGAGTCGAGGGCGCGGGCGCGGGCCATCCCTGAAGGAGTACGAACGAGAGCACCATGAGTAAAGAGCAACTGCACTGCGAGGTCGTGATCATCGGTTCCGGCCCGGCCGGGCTAACGGCCGCTATCTACGCCGCCCGCGCCGATCTGAAGCCGCTCGTCATCGAAGGGCCGCAGCCCGGCGGACAACTCACCATCACCACTGAAGTGGATAACTATCCCGGCTTCGCCGCAGGCATACAGGGGCCTGAGTTGATGGAACAGTTTCGCGCGCAGGCGGCGCGCTTCGGCACGGAATTTCTGACCGCGTGGATCGACAAAGTCGATCTGGCACATCGTCCGTTCACGGTGCAGACGGAAGAGCACGAGATTAAAGCGGAGACTTTGATCATCGCGTCGGGCGCGTCCGCCAAGTGGCTCGGCGTGCCGGGTGAAGCGCCCGCGCCGCAGGGCTTGGGGGGCTTAGGCGTCTCGGCGTGCGCCACCTGCGACGGTTTCTTCTTCAAGGGCAAAAAGATCGTGGTCGTCGGCGGCGGCGACACCGCGATGGAAGAGGCGACGTTCCTCACGCGCTATGCTGCGACCGTCACACTGATCCATCGCCGCGATCATCTGCGCGCATCGAAGATCATGCAGGAGAAGGCATTCAAGAACGAGAAGATCGATTTCATCTGGAACACGGAGATCAAAGAAATTCTCGGCACACCGGCGACGGGCGTGACCGGCGTGCGCCTCTTGAATCTTGAGACGAACGAGGAGAGCATGTTCGACTGCGAAGGCGTCTTCATCGCTATCGGGCACAAGCCGAACACGGACATGTTTCGCGGCTGGCTGGAGATGGACGAGGTCGGCTATCTCAAAACGGCCGGCTTCTCGATGGCCACGAATATCCCCGGCGTTTTCGCCTGCGGCGACGCGCAGGACTCGTTTTATCGCCAAGCCGTCACCGCCGCCGGCACCGGCTGCATGGCCGCGATTGACGCCGAACGCTATCTCGACAACCTGCCCGTGCGCACGCCGACCGGCGAAGAGATCACCATCGAAGGCGAGCGCGTCTCAGCCGATCACGAACACGTCATCATGCCCGATGGCGAGATTATGCAAAACAAGACTGAGGGCGAGGGCGCGGCAACCGGCGGCGATTGAATAACCAGCACGACGACGGATATATGAATGACGAAGGCGCGGCCGTTAACGGCCGCGCCTTTCTTCGTCATATCACCTTGCTGGTTTAGCTCTGCGGCGTGAGCCGCGCAAGATAACGGCCCGTCGCCTCCTGTTCGACGATCTCACACACCCAACCGGCTTGCCGTGCATGCTCGGTCAACGTCTCCACATCAACATAAAGTTGCGAGAACGGCGCGCCGCGCTGGCCCTTGTACTCCAACTGTAAATCCGATTCGCCGAAGTAACGCCCGGCGCGCTCGCTCGCTTGCACGGTGGCGGCCGACTGCGCGCGGCCCGTCCGGCGTAGGTCAACCGAGTCAACTAAAAACTGCCCGTCAGGGTTGAGCAACCGCCGCAGATTGCGGAGGAACGGTTGCAGTCCGGCCAAGTCTTTCACGAGCGCGAGACCGTTCATCATGGAGAACAGCGTGTCAAACGGTTCGGCCGTGAACGTGTAGATGTCCGCTTGCTGCGCATCGACAACGCCGCGTGCGCGCATGACCGCAACGCAGTCGGCTAAAAAATCAATGGCCACGACCGGCAGTCCGCGCGCCTGCAACGCCAGACTGTGACAGCCTGCGCCCGCGCCGATGTCCAGCACGCGCCCGCGACACAACTCGATGGCGGTGCGCTCTAACGGGAACATGTCGGGCGGGCGAAAGAAAAGGCTGACGGGCACTTCGGTCGCCTGTCCGCCTTCGCTGTGAACGGTGATGACGGCTGCGCTGTCGCCGTGCTGATAGTCGAGCAGCGACTGCCCGTGCGGGTTGTAGTAGCTTGTATCTCTCACTTCAATTGTCTCCTAATGTCTATGGGACGCCGCTTGCAAGACAAGCGTGGGCCCTCGTGTGGGTGGTCTTTAAGTCTTTGTGCGGTGAGAATGATTGAGTCGTCGCGCGCTCGTGCTTAACGCAGGCACACGTTGGCTGTCGTGCGTGCCGGCAGCGCATTAAGGCGCGCGACTCAAGTTTTAGCAGATCAGCATAGGCAGAAGATCAAGCGTAGCTTGATCGTGGTGGATGATCTAAAACGTTGTGCGCTATGTCAAGGCGCTCGTTGCGCTGCGCTTAATCAGTGCTGTGTGCTGCGTCAACAACTGTAGCACTTCACTTGCGGCCAGACCGTTTGCAGCGAGAGTTTCGGTTGGCGACAGACGAAGATGGGCAGGTCGTTCTCGTAAGGCATGACGTAAGGATGCGAGAAGGTGGCGACCTGCTCGACTTGATTGAAAGTCTGCTGCACGCCGCTCAGTTTTTCGCCGATGGTGATGACGCATTCGCCCGTGTAAGCGCGCGGGCCCCAGAGCCAGTAGTTCTGATGTCTGCTGATCGCTTTGGGTAGGCCGTAGCGCGGGCCGAAAAAATCAATCGCGCCGGCCTCGCCGTAGTTGCGCGTGAAGATAGCGCAGCGGCCTTGCTCGTCGGGCGGCAGCTTGTGATAAACGTCCGCGACGGTGGCGGTCAACTCCGGCCAACCGAACATGTCCGCGTAGTGCTGCGGCAACGCGCCCATGCGTTGTTGCTCCGTCTTCATGCCCTCGAAGCCGAGCGCGCGTGCGTAAGCGCGATAGGTCTCGACCGGCAGCACGGGCAGCATGAGCGGCGCGGTGACGATGCCGCCGGCGAGCAGCAGACTGACCGCAACCGGCTTGAGCCACGGTCGTCGCAGACGCACAAACAATTCCTCGCATCCGACCGCGCCGCCGGCAAAGAGGATCGGGTAGAAGGGCGCGAGATAGTAGACCTTGCCTTTGAGCAAAACGATGAGCGCGAAGAGACAGAGGTAAGCCCAGCCAAGCGCACGAAAGGGCCGACCGGCGCGCGTGCGCAAGTAGAAATAGAGACCGCCGAGCCAGAGCGGGAGCGTGAGCGGGTGCATGAGCACGATCTGGCCCGTGAAGAACTCGACGGGCGAGACGGGCAAGTTCTGATGTACAGCAGCGCTGCGCAGCACCTCAACCGTGGCCCAATCGTGCCGCATCTCCCAAAGGATGTTCGGCAGGAAGATGATGAACGCGAGCAGCCCGCCGAGCCAGAGCCACTTACTCAAAAAGTATTTGCGCGCCGACGTGAACAGCAGACCGGCGACGATGCTCGCGCCGAAAAAGAGCGTCGAGTGTTTGTTCAATAGCCCAAGCCCCGTGACGAGGCCGAACAGCAGCCAGAGGCGCGGACGCTCCTGCTTGATGATGAGCACGACGAGGTACGCGCCGAGCGTCCAGCAGAGCGGCTCGAAGGCGTTCATCGTCAGGATGGTGTGCAAATACAGGTAGACTGGCGCGATGATGACCGCCAGCGCGGTCAACGCAATGGCGAAGCGTGTGCCGCCAAACTCGCGCGCGAGCAAGCCAGCGACGAAGACTGTGAGCGCGCCAGCGACCGCCGCAAAGAAGCGCAATGCGAACAAGGAATCACCCAGCAGCATGCGTGACGCGCGGGCGACGACGGCGATGAGGGGCGGCTGATCCGCATAACCCCACGCGAGATGATCGCCACAAGCGAGGTAATAAAGCTCGTCGCGAAAGTAGCCGTAGTGCCCGTTGGTCAGGAAGTGTAAGAGGAGTTTGGCGCAGGATAGATAGACGAGCACGGCCAAGTCGCTCGTTAAAGCTGTGCGAGTTAGTAATCGCTTCATCGGAGTGGCGAGTCGCGCTACTTATAACAACACAATGAAATCATCGTGGGGGCGCAAAGGCGCACGCCGGGGTTGCGGCGGGGGCGCGTGGTGCGGGCAAGTGTCGCAGTAGTCACCGCGCTGCGCTTTGCGGTCGGCGCATTCATTGCAGCCGAGCGTCTCGCCGAGTTGCCGCAGCAGATCGATCAAGGGCAGCAAGGTTCGGCCCTTGTCGGTCAATGAGTACTCGACGCGCGGCGGACTGCCGCCGAGATTGTGCCGCACGAGGATCGCATCATGCGCCATCTCGCGCAGCCGCTCGACGAGCGTGCGACTGCTGATCGGATGCAGCGCGGCAAGCAGGTCGGTGGTGCGGCGCGGGCCGCGCGCCAGATCGCGCACCACGAGCAGCGTCCATTTGTCGCCCACGATCTGCAACAAGCCCGCTACGGGGCAGCCGTCGCCTCTGCGTCGTCGCATCCCTAGTCGCCTCTCGTTCGTTGGCTGTAGCACGCGCGCTGGGTCGTGCGCCATCGGCATCGGTCTTGGCGCGCAGCTTAACACAAATGCGTGTGCCGGACTGTTGGAATATGTCTATGAGATCGCGTTAGAATCAGGTAGGCCGATTGTAAACTAACTGTGGTCAAGCCGCAGGTGTTAAGTCGAAGGATTAAAATGATTACCTCGTCGCGATTTCGTTGGCGTGCGTTGCTGCTCGCCGTTGTGTGCTTCCTCGTAACCGCAGCCGTCAGCCGGCATCATGTCGCGGCGGCGGTCGGCGATGGGCAGATTCAGCAAGCGGCGTTGCGCCATGACACGTTCGACAGTTTCTATCGCGCGCCGTTCGGCGCAGTCGCAGCGGGCACGTCTGTCCATCTGCGCTTTCGCACGGCGCAAGCGGATGTGCAGAATGTCACCCTCTTTTATTACCAATTCGATCCGGCGACGGGCGCGAACACACCCAACTCGCCCGTCTCCGTCCCCATGACGGCGGCCGGCACGCGCGTTGAGAACGGCACGACCTACGACCTCTGGGAGTGCAACCTAACGACGCCAAGCGCGCCCGCCATCCTCTATTACAAGTTTCGCATCACGGACGGCGGCGCGACGGCTTACTACAGCGACGCTTACGCGGACGATAACGACAACTTGAATCAAGGCGGCGATGGCGCGGCGAGCGCGTTCGAGCCGTTCCCCGCGTTCCAACTCACCGTTTACGCGCCGAATTTTCAAACACCGGCGTGGCTGCAAAACGCCAACGTCTATCAAATCTTTCCCGACCGTTTTCGTAACGGTGACAAGACGAACGATTACTGTGTGGCCGGCAGCACCGTGCCTTGTCCGGTCTTTTACGGTAATCAGACAGTTCTGCCGCACACCGTCTGGAACGAGCAGATCGGCGACCCGCGCGCCCCCGGCCCCTTCAACGGCGCATACGGCACTCAGTTCTACGGCGGCGACCTCAAAGGCATCGAACTGAAACTCGACTACTTGCAGAACCTCGGCATAGACACGATCTATCTGAACCCGATCTTCGCGGCGCGCTCGAACCATCGCTACGATACGGACGACTATCTGCAAGTGGACGCCGCGCTCGGCGGCGACGCCGCGTATCAGTCACTCGTCGCCGCCGTCAATCAGCGCGGCATGCGCATTATTCTCGACGCCGTCTTCAATCATGCCTCGTCCGACA
>JANMAD010000625.1:0-10359 GCA_031359515.1 Acidobacteriota bacterium
GCCAGTGCTCGCCGCCTCACCGGCGACGCTCGCACTGGGGAACGTGCCGACCGGCAGCAAAGCGACGCTGCCCGTCACCCTGAGCAACACCGGCAGCGCGCCGCTGGTGCTGAACGCCTCCGCGCCGATCACCGGGACCGATGCCGCGCAGTTCACAGTGACGATGCCCGCGTCGCTGACCGTGGCGCCGGGAGGCTCGACCAGCGCCTCCGTCACGTTCACGCCGGCGGCGATCGGCGCGAAGACCGCGACGCTCACCATCAACAGCAACGGCGGTACGGCGACGATTGCGTTGACCGGGACTGGGATCCTGCCGGTTTCGGGCGTCGGGATCGTGATCAGTGAGTTCCGTACGCGCGGAACCGCGGGCGGCAACGACGAGTTCGTGGAGCTTTACAACAACACCAATCAAGCGCTCACCGTCGGCACAAGCGACGGCTCGAACGGTTGGCTGGTCGCCGCGCGCATGGCCAATAGTCAAACCACGTTCGCGCCGATCACGATCCCGAACGGCACGGTCATCCCCGCGCACGCGCATCTGCTCGCCATCAACAACAGCAACAACGGCATTGGCGCATACAGTCTCGGCACTGTCGCGCCCGGCGATATAAGCTACACGCTCGACTTGCCCGCAGGGGCTGGCGTCGCTTTGTTCAGCACCGCGAACGTCGGCAACTTTTCCGCCGCCACCCGCCTTGATGCCGTCGGCTTCACTTCCGCCGATCCGCTCTACCGCGAAGGCGCAGGGCTGCAACTCGCCGGCGCGAACGTAGCCGCCAGTGAACAGTACAGCTACGTGCGCAAGCAGGCGAGCGGCACGCCGCAGGACACGGGCGACAACGTGCAAGACTTCATGCTTGTCTCGACAACGGGCACAGTTGCGGGTGTGCCCGTCGTACTTGGCGCACCGGGGCCGGAGAACGCGACCGGCCCCGTACAAAATAATGCGCAACTCAAGACCGCGCTGATCGATCCGCAGCAGTCTTCCACCGCGCCGCCCAACCGCGTGCGCGATACGACCTCGAACGGCTGCGGCGGCGCGAACTGCACGCTCGGCACGCTCACCATCCGACGCAAATTCACCAACAAGACGGGGCAGTCGGTGACACAACTGCGCTTCCGTATCATTGACATCACGACGCTGCACACGCCGAATGCGGGCGGCGCGCAGGCCGACTTGCGTGCGCTCGATTCGAGCGACGTGACGGTGACGACGAGCACGGGCACGCCGGTGTTGGTCAAGGGCACGACGTTGGAGCAGGCGGGGCAGGGGTTGGGCGGCGGGTTGAACTCGGCCTTGACGGTGGCGCTCGGCGGTGCGCTCGCGCCGAATGCGAGCGTTAACGTACAGTTCGTCTTGGGCGTCGAGGCGGGCGGCAGTTTCCGCTTTTTAATTAACGTCGAAGCGTTGACCGGCAGCACCGCGAACAGCAATCAGAAGAGTCGTGCGGCGGTTAAAGGCGGCGGCGCTGCCCCTGAGCCGGAGCAGCGTTGAGCGTGCGCGAGCCTGTGCGTTTAGGTTTAGCGACGGGCGGCGGGGGCGGGCCTGTATAGCGGTAGTGGCCGGTGATGGGCCACGCGAAGAGCGCATCTTGTAGCTGCGGCCCCGCGCCGATGTTGTGCATGATCTGGTAGCGCGTCGGCTCGTCCTCTGCGGGCACGTCCACGACGAGACCGATGTGCGTCTGGCCAGCGCCCAAGTCCCATGTGACGATGTCGCCCGGCGCGTAATCGGCGGCGTTCTGCGTAACGGGTAGTTGTTTGCCTTTGCGCGCGAAGAAGGTCATCAGGTTGGGCACGCGCCGATGATCTATATTCGCGTCAGGTTGTTTGAGACCGAAGCGCGTCGGGTAGACGGCGAAGTTCGCTGCCATGTCCTCATGCACTTCCTTTTGTAGATCGACGCCGACGGCGCGATAAGCACGCACGATCTCGTCAGTGCATGCGCCGCGATCCGCCGGCACGTCGCCATTGGGATAAGCGATCTGGTAGTAAGCGCCGTCGTACTGCACACGATGGTTCGGTCGTTCGACGGCCGCCACGACCAACTGTGCGAGGATCGGCGACTCATAAGTTGGTGTCGGCGCGACGCGGGCCGGCGCGGACTGTGCAGCGGTTGGGCGGTGCTTGGGCGGCGTGCGCGAGCAACCGGCGCTGATGACGAGCAGCGTCAGCAACGCGCAATAATGATAGTTGCAGCGTCGTGTGGCGGGGCGCATATAACGTGCGTGTGCGCTCACTGCTGCGACTTGGTGCGCTTGTCTTCGCAGAACTGTTGCACCTGCGCGAAGAGTTGGCTGCAATAGGCATCGCCGGTCAGGCCGGCTGCTTTGCACTTTTGTTGCTGCCACTCGGCGCTCTTCATAAACTCCGTGCGACCGGGCACGGCGGCGCAGAAGCCGGGCGACGGTTTGCTCGCTTCGAGACACTGGCGCAAGAATAAATTGTGGCTGATCGCCGCGCCGAAACCCGGCTCGCGTTTGTTGCGTGCGACTGTTTCGGTCACGCAGCCTTCGTTGTCCGTCTGCGCCCCGAACGCGCGCCCCTCGTCCATTGCGCGCTGGCTGCCTTGAATCAGCTCATCCTTGTGCTGCGACCACCAGTACATGCCTGCGCCGATGCAGGCTGCGCCCAGCACCACGATGCAGATGCCGAGGATCAAAATCATTTTCAGAGCTTTGTTCATCTCCTGACCTCGCGTTCTCTCTTACGTCCCGCCGCAAATCCGCGCGGCAGCGTAACGCCAAACGCGCGCCGGCCGCAATGCGTTGCGGTGTGCGCTCAGGTGCAACGGCCGCCGCGCTCAATCTCATTACGCATGCGCCGCGCTAAGGTTCAACCTTGACAGCATTGGCGGCGGCAGAGAGGATGTCGTCTATGGCGGCGCAACCGACGGTGATGAAATTTGGCGGCACGTCTGTCGAGGACGCGCCGGCCTTCCTGCGCGTGGCGCGGATCGTCGAACTGTATCTCAATGCGCGTCCGGTCGTGGTCACGTCCGCTATGAGCCGCGTGACGGATGCGTTGCTGACGAGCGTGCAAACGGCGACGACGGGCGCGGCAGATGAAGCAGCCCGCGCACTCGAAGAACATTTCATGCGCCATCAGGAAGCGGCTGGCGCATTCTTAGGCGTAGCGGAAGCGACACAATTCAAGGTGGAACTTGACGCGGCGCGGCGCGCGGTCAGCGCGTTGCTGCGCGCGTGCGCGGCTGCGACGACAGACGCGCACGCCGCTTTGCAGGACGAGGTTGCCGCTTATGGCGAACGGCTCGCGGCGAGTCTGTTGACGATGGTGCTGCGCGCGATGGGTCTGCCGGCGCGTTATGTGGACGCGCGGCGTTGCATTATCACGGACAATCAATTTGGGCGCGCGACGCCGTTGATGACCGAGACGACCGCCAGCACGTGCGCCGAAGTCGGCGCGTTGCTTGCGGCCGGCGAACTGCCCGTGCTGGGCGGCTTCATCGCCGCGACGGTCAAGGGCGAGACCACGACGCTCGGGCGCGGCGGCTCGGACTACACGGCCGCGCTCGTCGGCGCGTGTCTCGCGGCCCGCGAGATTCAAATCTGGACGGACGTGCCGGGCGTGCTAACGGCCGATCCGCGCGTGGTGCGCGCAGCCACGACGATCCCGCGTCTGTCTTATGCGGAGGCGGCCGAGTTGGCCTTCTTCGGCGCGAAGGTCTTGCACCCGAAGACGATTTTGCCGGCTGTCGTGCGCGGCATCCCCGTCCGCATCTGCAATTCACGCGACCCTGCCGGGCCGGACACTGAAATTTATTTCGACACAGACCAATCGCCGCGCACCGTCAAAGCCATCGCGCATAAACGCGGCGTGACCATCGTGCATGTCACGTCGGCGCGCATGCTCGGCGCTTACGGTTTCCTGCGCGCCCTCTTCGAGGTCTTCGACCGCCACCGCACGGCCGTCGATCTCGTCACCACCTCAGAGGTCAGCGTCTCGCTTTCGCTTGACGAGACTGACGCGCTCGCTGAAATTACGCGCGAACTGGAACAGATCGGCGCGGTCAGGATCGAGCGCGAGCGCGCGGTGGTCTGCGTCGTCGGCGAGGGCTTGCGCAACACGCCGGGGATAGCGGCCAGAGTTTTTACGGCCGTGCGCGACATCAACGTCATGCTCATCTCGCAAGGCGCGTCGAGCATCAACCTGACATTCGTCGTCGCGGAGGAGCAAGTTGAGCGCGCGGTCAGGCAACTACACCAAGCCTTCTTCGAGCGCGACACGCGCGAGCTATATCAGACGGCGATGCTCGATCATTGAAATGAATTTTGATTTGTCACAACTATGATTCCACTGAATGAAGAAAGATGGAAAGAGTTCGAGGGAGGCTATCGGCTCAAGTACGATGTTTCGATTCCTCTTTTGCAACTAGAGAGCGGAACGGAACTCGATTCCATCTGGTCGGAGTTGTGGGAAAATCTATATCATCAAGGCGATGTCGGTATCGCTTCATATGCCGCAATTCCGCATGTTGTAAGAATTACCCGCCAACGAGAGATATTAAATTTCAACCCGTTTGCTTTAATTGGGGCCATCGAATTGGCGCGAGGGCAAGGGACTAATCCGGCTTTACCAATTTGGTTGAGGGAAGATTATGAACAGTCCTTATGGCATATAGTGAGGTACGCCTGTGCGAAGATTGATGAAGATTGGGATTCAAGCCTACTAAAATCTGTGCTTAGTTTAATAGCGGTGATCAAAGGCAACAGAGATTTAGGCGCACTGATCTTAGAAATTGACGAAGGCTATGAAAGATTTGCCCTAGATAAATATTTTGAAGGTTAGAAGCGTGCCGCCTGTTCGCAGTAGGTAATTCGACGCATGGACTTGTTCGCCTGCACACGCCAACTGATAGACATCCCGTCCGTGAGCGGGGACGAGACGGCCGTGGCGCGTTTCCTTGCGGCGTATTTGGAAGGCGCAGGTTATAAAATCGAGTTGCAGACGGTCGCGGGCGAGCGCGCGAATCTTATCGCTACGACCGCGGCCGTGCCGCGCATCGTTTTGTCCACGCACATGGATACCGTGCCGCCGCACAGCGCGGCGCGCGAAGACGCGGAGTACATCTACGGGCGCGGTGCGTGCGATGCGAAGGGCATTATCGCGGCGCAGTTGGCGGCAGCGGCACAGTTGCGCGCCGAAGGTATTGAAGAGATCGGTTTGCTCTTTACGGTGGATGAAGAGTTGGGCAGCACGGGCGCGCGTGCGGCGAACGAGCATCCGACGGCGCGCTCTTGCGAGTACCTGATCAATGGCGAGCCGACGGACAATCTGCTCGCGGTCGGCTCGAAAGGCTCGTTGCGCGTGCGGCTCAGTACGACGGGCCGCGCCGCGCATTCGGCTTATCCGGAGCATGGCGAGTCGGCGCTGGAAAAACTGCTCGATGTGTTGCAAGCCATACGCGCGCACGATTGGCCGCGCGACGAGTTTTTCGGCGCGACCACCTGCAACATCGGCACGATCAGCGGCGGCACGGGCGCGAACGTGATTCCGGCGGCGGCCGAGGCGGTTTTACAGTTTCGCCTAG
This sequence comes from Acidobacteriota bacterium, assembly GCA_031359515.1. Taxonomy (GTDB): domain Bacteria; phylum Acidobacteriota; class Blastocatellia; order Pyrinomonadales; family Pyrinomonadaceae; genus QHXQ01. Next base: position 5,552 of record JANMAD010000625.1, read on the forward strand.
TCACGGCTGCCGCGCGCGTGCAGACGACGCTTGCGCAGATCGCGGCCGGGCGCGCAGAAGTGGAAATTCTTTCAAGCTCAGAGCCGGTGCGGCTGCACGCTGTCGCCGGTTTCGCGCAGACGGTCGTGCGCTTCACCACCGACATTCCTTACTTGTCGCACTGGGGCACGCCTTTGCTCATCGGCCCCGGCTCGATCCTCGACGCGCACACGACGCACGAGCGCATCGCGAAGCGTGAGTTGGCGGGAGCGGTTGAGTTGTATGTGCGGCTCGTGCGTGCGCTGCTCGCGCAGCCGACACAAGGCGCGACGGAAGGAGCAGGCGCATGAAGATCGCTTTGTTCGGCCATGGCGCAATGGGCCGCCTAGTCGCAGCACGCGCGCATGATGAAGGACACGAGGTCGCGCGCGTCTTCACGGCAAATGACGGGGCGCAGAGCATGATGGAGCGCGCGGCGCAGTTGCGCGGGCTTGACGCTGCGATTGACTTCTCTGTGGCGGACGCGGTGTTGCCGAACGTCAACGCATGTCTCAGCGCGCAAGTGCCGCTCGTTGTCGGCACGACGGGCTGGCACGCACAAGCGGATGAAGTGCGGCAGTTAGTCGCAGCCCGGAACGGCGCGCTCGTCTATGGCGCGAACTTCTCGGTCGGCGTCAATCTCTTCTACCGCATCGTCGCCCGCGCCGCCGAACTATGCGCCGGCTTCGACGCTTACGCGCCGTTCATCGAAGAGGCGCATCACGTGCGCAAGCGCGACGCGCCGTCGGGCACGGCCCTTGTGCTGCGCGATCTGCTCGCGGCCGAGTATGCGCAGGATGTCCCGGTCGCGAGTACGCGCGCCGGCCACATGCCGGGCACGCACCGCGTCGGCTTCGACTCTGCGGCCGATCAGATCATGTTGACGCACACGGCGCGTTCGCGCGAGGGGTTCGCGGCCGGCGCGCTCGTGGCCGCGCGTTGGCTGCAAGGGCGACACGGCGTCTACGAGTTCGGGCAGGTGATTGAAGAGATGTTGCAAGAGAGGATGAAGCAGCGATGACAATGAACGTGGACTGGTTGCGCGGTTGCGCGACCGCGCTCGTGACGCCGTTCAAACGGGGCGGTGCGCTCGACATGGCAGCGTTTCGTGCGCTCGTCGAACGACAGATCGCGGGCGGCGTGCATGTGCTTGTGCCCTGTGGCACGACGGGCGAGAGCGTGACGCTGACTGAAGAAGAGAAGCAGGAAGTTATCAAAACGACGGTCGAGGTGGCGCGCGGCCGCGCGCACGTGCTGGCCGGGACGGGCAGCAACAACACGGCGCACGTCATCGAGCAATCACTGGCCGCACGTGCGCTTGGCGTGGACGCCGTGCTGGTCGTTGCGCCTTATTACAACAAGCCGACGCAAGCGGGTCTCTACGCGCACTTTCGCGCCGTCGCCGAAGCGGTGGAAGGTTTGCCCGTCGTGCTATACAACGTGCCCGGTCGCACTTCGTCGAACATCTCGGCGGAGACGACGTTGCGGCTCGCGCGCGACGTAGAAAATATCGTGGCGACGAAAGAGGCATCGGGCAATCTCGCGCAGATTATGGCGATCCTGCGCGAGCGGCCGACAGACTTTCGCGTGCTGTCGGGCGACGACGCGCTGACGCTCGCTATGATCGCGCTCGGCGCGGATGGTCTCGTCTCGGTCGCGTCGAACGAAGCGCCCGATTTGCTGGCGCAGTTGTGCGAAGTGGCGCTCGCAGGCGAGTGGGACAAGGCGCGTGCGTTGCACTATCGTCTGCTGCCGCTCATGGATGTGAACTTCATCGAGTCGAGTCCGGGGCCGGTCAAAGCTGCGCTGGCACTGATGGGTCTCAGCGCGGAAGAGTTTCGCCTGCCGCTCGTGCCGGTCGAAGCGCAGACACGGGCGCGCGTGCGCGAGGTAATCACGGAGTTAGGTTTATTGAAGGGGACGCCACATGTCGCTACGTGAACGGATCGAAAAGTTGTTCGCGGCTGACAAGAGCGAGTACGCGGACGCGGACTTCGCGTTGTTCGCCGAACTCAAAGCCGCGCTCAATCGCGGTGAGGTGCGCGCCGCCGAACGCGACGCGGGCGGCCGCTGGCGCACGAACGCTTGGGTCAAGCAAGGCATCTTGCTCGGCTTTCGCATGGGGCAGTTGACGGATATGTCGCCGGCCGATCACACGCTCGTTTTTTACGACAAGCACACATATCCGGTGCGCGCGACGGCGATTGATGAGCGCGTGCGCATCGTGCCCGGCGGATCGAGCGTGCGCGATGGCGCGTATCTCGCGCCCGGCGTTGTCTGCATGCCGCCTTGTTACGTCAACGCGGGCGCGTATGTGGATGAAGGCACGATGATTGATAGCCACGCGCTTGTCGGCTCGTGCGCGCAGGTGGGCAAGCGCGTGCATCTCTCGGCCGCGGCGCAGGTGGGTGGTGTGCTTGAGCCAATCGGCGCAGTGCCGGTCGTCATCGAAGACGATGTGCTGGTCGGCGGCAACTGCGGCGTGTATGAAGGCACAATCGTGCGCGCGGGCGCGGTGCTTGCGCCGGGCACGATCCTGACCGGCGCGACGCCCGTGTATGATCTCGTGCGCGAGCAAATTTATCGGCGTACGGCCGATGCGCCGCTGGAGATTCCGGCGGGCGCGGTCGTCGTGCCGGGCGCGCGGGCGGTGACAAGTGAGCAGGGGCGCGCGTGGGGGTTGTCGTTGTACGCGCCGGTGATTGTGAAGTATCGCGACGAGCGGACTGATCGCGCGGTGCAGTTGGAGGACTATCTGCGTTGAGCGAGTTTCAACCGGCGGCGCGTTTGCGCGGCATAGAGAAGAGCGTCATCCGGCAGGTCTTCGACCGCGCGCGGCCGGGCAGCATCAATCTCGGCTTGGGCGAGCCGGACTTGCCGACGCCCGATTGTATTAGACGCGAAGCGGCGCGCGTCGCCCTTGAAGAGCAGAACGGCTACACGACGCACGCGGGACTGTTGAGTTTGCGCGAGCACATTGCCGCCGACTATGAATTTCTGGCGCGCGATTCTGATCGCGTCGTCGTTACCAACGGCTCGCAAGAGGCTTTGTATCTCGCGCTCATGACGCTCGTGGATGCGGGCGACGAAGTGCTGTTGCCAGACCCCGGCTTCGTCGCTTATCCGACCATCGTGCGCATGGCGGGCGGCGTGCCCGTCTACTATCGCCTGCCGGCCGCCGATGGTTTCGCGTTCGCCGCCGACGAGTTCCGCCGCCAACTTTCGCCGCGCACGAAAGTCGTCGTGTGCATCAGTCCGTCGAACCCGACGGGGCGTGTGCTGACGACTGAAGACATAGCTGCGATGGCCGCCGCGCTCGCAGGCACGGGCGTCCACGTCATCAGCGATGAAATCTATCGCGAGATTTACTACACGGCGCAACGGCCAGCGAGCATCGCGGACTTTTATGCGCGCACCATCGTTATCAGTGGGCTGTCGAAATCAATGAGCATGACAGGCTGGCGTTTGGGCTGGCTCTGCGGCGAGCCGGAGGTCGTGCGTAGCGCGCTCGTCCTGCACGGTTACACGACGACATGTGCCGCGACCATCTCGCAAAAGGCCGCGCTCGCCGCGTGGACTGACGAGGCTGCAAACGCTCGCGCCGGATTTCGTCGCACGTTTCGTGCGCGACGAGATCACCTGCTCGCGCTCGTGCGCAAAGAGTTGGGCCTACGCGTCGTCGCGCCGGACGGGGCGTTCTACGCGATGATTAACGTGAGCGCCTACGGCGACTCAATAAGGGTAACGGATGCGTTCCTTGCGCAAGGCGTCATCACCGTGCCCGGCGCGGCGTTCGGACGCGAGTGCGCGGATTACTTGCGCGTCTCGTTCTGTGCTGACCATACGACGCTGACCGAAGGTGTGCAGCGGATGAAACAGGCCTTGGAGAAGTTGCGATGAGCGAGAAAATTCGCGTCGGCATTCTGGGCGCGACGGGCATGGTGGGGCAGCGGTTCGTGCAACTGCTGGACGCGCATCCGCAGTTCGAGATCGCGGCGTTGGCGGCGTCCGATCAGTCGCAGGGTAAGCCTTACGCGGAGGCGTGCGTGTGGCGTTTACCGGGCGAGATGCCTGCGCGTGTGCGCGACCTCGTGGTGCAAGCGCCGCGCCCGCCGCTTGACTGCACGCTCGTCTTTTCGAGTCTGCCGGGCGAGATGGCGCGCGAGGTCGAAGGCGCATTCGCGCAGGCGGGTTATCCGGTCATCAGCAACTCGTCCGCCTTTCGCATGGACGCGGACGTGCCGCTCTTGATCCCCGAAGTCAATCACGCCCATCTCGCGTTGCTCGACCAACAGCGCGCGACTTACGGCGAGCGCGGGTTCATTGTCACCAATCCAAACTGCTCGACGATCATGCTCGCGCTTGCGCTCGCGCCCTTGCATGCGCGCTTCGGCGTCGCGGCGGTCGTGGCGACGACGATGCAGGCGCTCTCCGGCGCGGGCTATCCCGGCGTCGCTTCGTTAGATGTGGTGGACAACGTGCTGCCGTTCATCGCGGGTGAAGAGGAGAAGATCGAAGCGGAGACGGTAAAGATTCTCGGCCGTTTTGCTGATGGCCAGATCGCCGCCGCGCCGATACAGATGAGCGCGCAGTGCCATCGCGTCAACGTCTCGGACGGGCATGTAGCCGCCGTGCGCGTGAAACTTGCGCGGGCTGCTGAGCTGGCAGAAGTTCGTGCTGCTTTCGCCTCGTACACTTCGCTCCCGCAAGAGTTGCGTCTGCACACCGCGCCAGCGCATCCGCTCGTCGTGCGCGCCGAGCGCGACCGGCCGCAGCCGCGCCTTGATCGC
>JANMAD010000630.1:0-5306 GCA_031359515.1 Acidobacteriota bacterium
AATGGTTAAATGCTTGAAAAGACAGCTAGTTAGCCGTCAAAGTGACGTGCGATATAGTGTGTTTTATGGTCGGTTCTAAGGTGTGGGCATTGAGATAATAAACGATGGAAAACGGCTCAATGTTCGCTAACGACTTTATGTGCAAGATCGCAGTCTGCACATAAAGTGGATACTTGGAGAGGGGTTTATGTGCAAAGTCGCTCCGAGAGGCTTACAGCTTTCAGACGAAACTGCTTGTCAACGCCACGCGCGGGCAGATCGTCTCGGCGCTGTCTGCCTACCGGCGCGAGTTGACGCCGGACGCGAACCTGCTCATCTATTACGCCGGGCATGGTTACAACGATAAAGAGACGGAGAAGACTTACTGGCTACCCGTCGATGCCGAGCGCGACGATTCGTCGAACTGGATCATCGCCGACGAGATCACATCGGGCATTCGTGCGATCCCGGCGCGGCACGTCCTTGTCGTCTCCGACAGTTGCTATTCGGGCACGCTGACGCGCGGCTTGGGCGAGATGCTGCCACGGGCGTCGGAGCGTGAACAGTTCTTGCAACGCATGGCGGCGGGCCGTTCGCGCACGCTGATGGCGTCGGGCGGCGATGAGCCGGTGGCGGATAACGGCGGCAGCGGGCATTCGGTCTTTGCCGACGCGCTGCTGCGCGGGCTGCGTGAGATGGATAAGGGGCGGTTCACGGCCGCCGAATTGTTCCGCAACTATGTGGAGGAGGCGGTGGCGGGGCGGGCGAATCAAGTCCCGGAGTACAATCCGTTGCGCAACTCCGGGCACGAGGCGGGCGACTTCGTGTTCGTGAAGGTGAAGGTGGGCGATAAGACGGTTGAGGTAACGGTGAGCGCGCCGCCCGCCGCGCGGGTTGATCCGGCGCAGCAGGAGTTGGCCTTTTGGAGTTCGATGCAGAACAGCACGGACGCGGAGGACTTCAAGGATTATCTGGCGCGCTACCCGAACGGATTGTATGCCGGTCTGGCGCGGCGGCGGGTGGCGGCGTTGACGAGCGCGCCGCCTGCGGGCAACACGACGCGCCCGGCGGCGACGCCGACAAGTGGGGGCAAGCCTACCAACACGACGAGCGCAGCGCGAGTGGGCGGACGCGCGCAGCAGATGCAGAGTCGTGCCGGTATCGAGTTCGTGTGGCTACCGGCGGGCAGTTTCATGATGGGGTCGGAGAAGTACGACGGTGAGAAGCCGGTGCATCGGGTGACTATCGGTGAAGGGTTCTACATGGGCAAGTACGAGGTGACGCAGGCGCAGTGGCAAGCGGTGATGGGGAATAATCCGAGTAACTTCAAAGGGGAGAATCTGCCGGTGGAGCAAGTGTCGTGGGATGATGCGGTCTCGTTCGTCGCGCGCTTGAACGGGCAGAACGATGGGTACACGTACCGGCTGCCGACGGAAGCGGAGTGGGAGTACGCGGCGCGGGCGGGGACGACGGGTGATTACGCAGGTGACCTTGATGCGATGGCGTGGTACGGGAACAATTCGGGGCGCACGCGGTTGGACGCGGCAGGGATTCTTCGGACGGACTCAAGTAACTACTACAAGCGGATCACGGAAAATGGTGGACAGACGCACGCGGTCGGGAGTAAGTTGCCGAACGCATTTGGCTTGTTTGACATGCACGGGAACGTGTGGGAGTGGTGTCAGGACTGGTATCACGACAACTATGCAAGTGCGCCGACGGATGGGAGCGCGTGGCTGAGTGGCGGTGAGCAGAAATACCGGGTGCTGCGCGGCGGCTCGTGGGACTACAGCGCTGGCAGCCTCCGCTCCGCCAGCCGCAGCTACGATTCCCCGGACTCCCGCCTCCGCTTCGACGTTATCGGCTTTCGTGTGGTTGCGGTTGCGCGGGCTTCGTAGCCTTTACACTTTTGACCCGCCCGCGTATGCGCAGATATTAGGGCGGAGGTAAGATAAGCAAGAGGGTGCGAAATGCTGGACAAGAAACAGGCGGAAGAAAAATACGCCAAGCCGCTCAGTGAAATGTTGGCTGCATTGCCGCCTGAGCAGCAAGCGGAGGTGCGCGACTTCATCGAGTTCTTGCTGGCAAGGCAGCAGGCGCGCCCGCGTCGCCAACCGCGCTTTGGCTGGGGCGGCGCGCTCACAGAGTTGCGCGCCGAGTTCACCTCCGTTGAGCTTCAACACGAGATCGCACGCCTGCGCAGTGAGATGGAATGAGACTGCTTGTTGATACCAACATCTTCCTCGAAGTCTTGCTGGCACAGACGCGCGCCAACGAAGCTAAAGAACTGCTCGGCAAAAACGACACGCACGACTTCTTCATCTCCGACTTCTCGCTCCACTCCATCGGTCTGATTCTATTCCGACGTAATCAGGCGGATGCGTTCCACGATTTTCTGTCCGATATGATAACCGGCGCAGGGACTACAGTGGCGTTGCTCCAGCCTGATGAAATGAGTGTGGTTGCCGACCACGCGGCGAATTTCAATCTCGACTTCGACGACGCTTACCAATACGCGGCTGCTGAGAAGTACGACCTCACAATTGTCAGCTTCGATAGAGACTTTGAGCGCACGACGCGCGGGCGCGTTGAGCCGGCAGCAATAGCGTGAGTTGCCAGCCGGTGACTTTAACTTGTGCCGTGGCCATGCGTCTGCGCACGGCACTCCCGCCACGTACCACATAACCTCTACATTTTTTGACCTGCCTCTTGGCATCCCCACAACCTTTCAGTTAATCTCGCGGCGGTCATGCCGCAACTGCTCGAAGTTAAAAATTTGCAGACGCACTTCTTTACGCGCGCGGGCTTGGTGCGCGCGGTGGACGGCGTGAGCTTTTATCTTGAGCGCGGCGAGTTGTTGGGCTTGGTGGGCGAGTCGGGGTGTGGGAAGAGTGTGACGGCGTTGTCGTTGATGCGGCTGGTTGCGCCGCCGGGGAAGATCGTCGGGGGTGAGGTGTTGTTCGATGGCGTGGATTTGTTGAAGTTGTCCGAGCCGAAGATGCGCGCGATTCGCGGCAACGACATCGCGATGATCTTTCAAGACCCGATGACTTCGCTCAATCCGGTCTATACGGTCGGCGAGCAGATCGCGGAGGCGCTCAGGCTGCATCGCAAGCTGGCGCGGAAAGAGGCGCGGGCGGCGGCGGTCGAGGCGATGCGCGAGGTGTCGATCCCTGATCCGGCACGGCGCGCCGGTGATTATCCGCATCAACTGTCGGGCGGCATGCGCCAGCGTGTGATGATCGCGATGGCGTTGGCGTGCGATCCGAAGTTGCTGATCGCGGACGAGCCGACGACCGCGCTCGACGTGACGATACAGGCGCAGATTCTTGAGTTGTTGGATGAGTTAAGGCGGACGCGCGAGTTGGCGGTGTTGCTGATCACGCATGATCTGGGCGTGGTGGCGGAGGTGGCGGATCGTGTGGCGGTGATGTACACGGGGCGCATCGTGGAGGCGTCGCCGGTGACGGAGTTGTTCGCACGGCCGAAACATCCTTACACCGAGGGCTTGCTGCGCTCAGTGCCGAAGTTGACAGCGGCCGAAGTGGCGAAGGTCGAGCGTTTGCAGACCATCGAAGGCACTGTGCCGAAGCTGACGGAGTTGCCGCCCGGTTGCCACTTCGCGCCGCGCTGCCCGCAGCGCATGCCGCGTTGCACAGAGGGCGAGCGCATCCCGCTCTATACGCTTGATGGCGGCGTGGGCGTGCGCTGCGTGCTTTATGATCTCGCGGCGGCAGTGACGGCCGACCATTAAGCGGCGCAGACAGAAGGCGCAGAGTGATCGCAGATTTGAGATTTGAGATCGATTGACGCTGTGATCTCTGTGTGTCCTCTGTGTTAATTAAATCGAAGCACGTAGAATTGGGACAGAGAGCAAAAACATTTATCCACGAACTCACACGAAACGACACGAATCGTTGTTTGTTCTGGTTCGGGTTGCTTCGTGTGGTTTCGTGGATAGTTTTTCATCTTGTCCCAATCTTTCGTAGTTTGATTTAGCGCCTTTATCTCCAGCCCCTTGTGCCGAAACCAAGCGGCTTGATTGTTAGGACAAACTTAGCCATGAGTGCCAACGAACATCAACAGTCAGTGCCAGCCGCTGAAGCGCAGGCGGCGCGTGATGCGCATACGAATGAACGAGCGACGGAACTTGTGCACGTGCGCGGCCTCGTTAAGCACTTCCCGGTTGAAGGCAGCGACGACGTGGTGCGCGCGGTGGACGGCGTGACATTTGAGATTCTCAAGGGCGAGACGTTGGGCCTCGTCGGCGAGTCGGGCTGCGGTAAATCAACCGTCGGGCGTTGCTTGTTGCGTTTGATTGAGCCGACGCGCGGCGAGATAAGGTTTGCAGACAAGGACGTGCGCGCGTTGTCGGGCAGAGACTTGCGTGCGCTGCGGCGCGAGATGCAGATCATTTTTCAAGACCCTTATGCGAGCCTCAACCCGCGTATGCGCGTGCTAGACATCATTGCCGAGCCGCTGGTGATTCACGGCATCGGTAACAAGGCAGAGCGGCGTGTGCGCGTCGCGGAGTTGTTGAGTAAGGTCGGGCTTGATCCCGATTACATGCAGCGCTACCCGCACGAGTTCTCCGGCGGGCAGCGGCAACGACTGGGCATCGCGCGGGCGCTCGCGTTGAACCCGAAACTGATCGTGGCTGACGAGCCGGTCTCCGCGCTCGACGTGTCGGTGCAGGCGCAGGTCGTCAACCTGCTCGCGGACTTGCAGGCTGAGTTCCAACTCACGTACCTGTTCATCTCGCACGGGCTGGCGGTGGTCGAGCATATCTCGGATCGCGTGGCGGTGATGTATCTGGGGCGCATCGTCGAAGTGGCGACCGCCGTCGATCTCTACGCGCAGCCGCTCCACCCGTACACGCGCGCGTTGCTGTCCGCGATCCCGATCCCTGACCCGACGCGCAAGCGCGAGCGCATCGTGCTCAAGGGCGATGTGCCGACGCCGATCAATCCGCCGTCCGGTTGTCGCTTCCACACGCGCTGCCCGGAAGCGATCCCTGAGTGCGCGCAGATCGATCCAGACTTGCGCGAGGTCGCGCCCGGGCACACGGTCGCCTGCATACGTGTGCCCGGTTGGACGGACGCGCCCACGACAGCATGAGAGGCACTGTCCGTGGTCAGTCGTCAGTTGTCCGTTGTGCTGCCAGCGTGTGCGGCACGCTAAAGAGGAAACAGACAACTAACGGCACAAAGAACAACTGACCACTGACAACTCAGCGCGTTTGAAACTCACCATGCACGGCGGGCGTATCATCTGATGCTTTACACCGGCCGCTGTTTGCGGCAGACTCTGGCACCGGAACCGACCTT
>JANMAD010000650.1:0-3877 GCA_031359515.1 Acidobacteriota bacterium
AGCTAATTCCATTCGTGAATGATTTGTCCGTTGTCCGTCGTCAGTTGTCCGTTGTCCTGTCGACGTAGGTTGAGCGTTAAAGATGAGACCGACAATTAAAGTGATAAAGCACAACTGACGACGGACCACTGACCACTGACAGTTTTTAGTTCCGCGCCATCTCGCGCAGCACTTCGACCTTCTTGGCGTAAGCGGTCAGCATGTACTGGACGGCCACGGGATCGTTGTCTCGTCCGAGCGCGACGCGGCGCGTCTCGGCGATGGTGCGGTCGAGGGATTTGAGCGTGTCGTCGTAGCGCGCCAGCGTCTCTGCGTCGAGCGTGCTACGCCGCTTGTTCACGTCGCGCTTGAGAATCTCAATCGCCTTCTGGTATTTCGCCTCGGCATCTTTCACGAGATCGTCCGGTGTCGGCTCGTGCGCTTGCTGCGCGGCGACCGGTTGATACTGCACACCACCATTCGTTATGGGAGTTTTGCTCGCGCGCTCAACCTTCTTCGGTACGCGCTCATCCAAGCGCGGCTTCTCGGCCGGCTGATTAACTGCGATGACATCCTGCTTGAACTGTTCCGGCGCGGACTGCTCAACGCTCGGCTGCGGCGACGGCGCGGTGATCTGTGATGGCTGAACAGCCGGTGTCGGATTTTGCGTTGCCTTTGCGATGTCTTTATCAACGACGCGCGGCTGCATAAACCTCATCACGCCAATCGTCAACATGACAGCGACGGCGACGAGCGCGGCGGTGAGCGCGGGACTGAAGCGTGGAACAGTGAGCGCGGCGGCGAACCACTCGCGTAGGCGTGCGCCGAACGGCGCGGCGACAAGTTGCTGTTCCACCTGCTCGCCCGCGATGCGCGCTTGTACGCCCTGCCAGAGTTGCGGCGTCACCTCCACGTCGCGCTCGTAGTGCATGAACAATTCCTGCTCGCGCTGCAACTCGCTGTAAGCAGCGGCACAATCGGCGCAGGTGGCAAGATGCGCGGCCGTCTGCCGGCGCTGACTCTCGGCCAATTCGCCGTCGAAATATTCTTCCAGAGTGATTGCTACTTCCTGACACTTCATTCTTTCACCCCCAGATAGGGCCGTATGCGCCGGCGCAATTCTGTCCGCGCGCGGTGCAGATCGGTTTTCACTTTGGGCAGCGAGAAACCCGTGATCGCCACGATCTCTTCATAACTGCGCTGCTGAAAAACTTTGAGCGTGAACACGAGCCGCTTGTCCTCTTCCAACCCGGAGAGCGCGCGGCGCACGACCTCGTTCAACTCTTTATCAAGCAGCGCGCCCGCCGGACTCGGTCGTTCGTCGCTCAACTCCAGCACGGCGTCGTCATCAAGGCTAACTTTGTGACTGCGGCTATGGGCCGTGCGCAGTGATTCGCGCGCGACGTTCTTGGCGATGCTGAAGAGCCACGTCGCGAACTTCGCCTCTTCACGCAACGAGTTGAGGTGGCGATGGGCGCGGACGAATGTCTCCTGCGTCAATTCTTCGGCCTGCGCGCGGTCACCCGTCATGTCGTAGATAAAGCTGATGATGGGCCGGCTGTAACGCTCGAAGATCAGACGAAAGGCTTCCTCGTCGCCCCCACGGGCGCGCCCGATCAGGTGCTCGACACTGTTCATCGGAGGCTTCGCATAGACCGCCGGCCCGCCATCAATATCAATCCCACGCACCGTTTCAATGGCTAGCCGTTCCATCATTCCGCCTAGTTAGTGACACTCACAGGTCAAAGGTTACAGATTTTCTTTCGGTTGCTGGCCCAGGTCTCATCGGCAGATCGTTAACTGGTTGCCCGTATTATAGTCCGTCGGGGCGGTTACCGCTTGACAAGCAAGCGTATGGCCCAGAAAATCAGGCTCGCCCGTGCGCGGGTTGCGGAGATGTGGCCGAGTGGCTGAAGGCGGCGGTTTGCTAAACCGTTATAGGTCAAAAGCCTATCGCAGGTTCGAATCCTGTCATCTCCGCCAGCCATCTGTCAGACGGCAAGGTGACTTGAACCGGCGTTCGGGTCACCTTGTTTTATTGTGCGCCACTTTGCTGCACTAGCCGTTAAACTCCTCGTTGTTGCATTCTGCGAGCGGAGATAGCCAAGATGGTTGCTGTGCCGGTCTGGTTGTGGGATAGCGCGCTCTGGGCGGACATGCTACGGCTGCACACGCCGGACTCGCCGATGTCGGTCGCGGAGAAAGTTATCCGCACCGTCATCGTCTATGCCGCGCTCGTCTCACTGCTGCGCATCTTCGGTAAGCGCGAATTGGCGCAACTCAATCCGTTCGATTTGGTCGTGCTGCTCTTGCTCTCGAACTCGGTGCAGAACGCGATCATCGGTGCGGACAACACGCTTGTCGGCGGGCTGACCGGCGCGATCACGCTGCTGCTCATGAACTATCTGATCGTGCGCTTCATGTTCAAACACAAGCGGCTTGATCAGATGCTCGAAGGCACGCCGACCGTGCTGATTGAGAACGGCCAACTACGCCGCGACAAGTTGGCGAAAGAGTTGCTGACTGAAACTGAGTTGCATACGGTGGCGCACCGGCAGGGCTTCGCCGGTCTCGAAGAGATCGAATCGTGCGTCCTTGAGCCGGGCGGCGTCTTCTCCATCAAAGGCAAAACGCCCTCAACCGATGCCTCCCGTCACCAAGACTTGCTCGCGCGGCTCGATCAACTGAGCCGGCAGATTGAAGAACTGAGAAAAGGAGTGACAAGTGACAAGTGACGAGTGACGAGTTAAGACAAGTGCTTACTTGTCACTCGTCACTCGTCACTTGTCACTGCTTCAACATGATTCGCGTTCGTTTCGCACCATCGCCCACCGGCTACCTGCACATCGGCGCGGCGCGCACGGGGCTGTACAACTGGCTCTACGCGCGTAAAGTCGGTGGCAAATTCTTGCTGCGCATCGAAGACACGGACTTGCAGCGTTCGACCGACGAGTCCACGCGCTCGATCATCGAAGGGCTTGCGTGGCTCGGTCTCGATTACGACGAAGAGATCGTCTTCCAATCGGCCAACGCGGACAAGCACCGTGCGGCGGCATTGCAACTGATCGCAGCGGGCAAGGCCTACCGCGACTTCACGCCGAAAGAAGAGCGCGCTGACAAGAACGTGAAGCAGGAGATCGCCGCGCGTGCGCGCCACGCGGCGCACGAGGGCACAGACCCACGCGCCAATCCGTTCCGCGATCTGTCGCTGGCTGAATCGAACGCGCGGGCCGCAGCGGGCGAGCCGTTCGCGGTGCGTTTGCGCGTGCCGCGCGAGGGCAAGTCGCACTTTGAAGATGCCGTTTATGGCCCGCAGGAGCGCGCCTACGCGGAGATCGAAGACCTCGTGCTGCTCCGCTCCGACGGACATCCGCTCTACAACCTGTCGGTCGTCTGCGACGACATCGAGATGCGTATCACGGACGTGATACGCGGGCAAGATCATCTGACGAACACGCACAAGCAGGTGCTAATTTACGAAGCGCTCGGCGCAAACATCCCGCGCTTCGCGCACCTGCCGCTCATTCTCGCGCCGAACAAAGGCAAGCTCTCAAAACGCAAGCACGGCGAAGTCGTCTCGCTCACCACGTATCGTGATCGGGGCTTCCTCGCCGCCGCGTTCCGCAATTTCCTCGCGCTCTTGGGCTGGTCGCCGGCGAACAGCGCGCAAGAGATCATGTCGCGCGACGAGTTAATTGAGAAGTTCTCCCTTGAAGGCATCCACCGCTCGCCGGCGATCTTCAATTTCGTTGAGAACGATGCGCGCCAGTGGACGGATCAAAAAGCGCTCTGGATGAACGCCGAGTACATCCGCACGATGCCGCTCGCAGAGTTGCTGCCGTTCGTGCAAGCGGAACTGGCAGCGAGCGGCTTATGGCGCGCTGACTATGAAGCGACC
>JANMAD010000403.1:0-1588 GCA_031359515.1 Acidobacteriota bacterium
TTGCATCGGTCGCGCGATAAACTTCGCTCGTGGCCCAGTCGCCGGGCAAGCCGCCGCAGATGCCTATGACGCCCCGCAACACATCCGCATGCGTGAACGCAAAGCGATAGTTGAGCGCGCAGGTCTGCGAGAAGCCGAGCAGGAAGATGCGTGCCGGATCAGCAACGCCTTCAGCAATCAACGCAGCGCCGAGATCGAGCAGCGCGCGATGATGCAACGCGACGGAATCCGCCGCATGAAAATTCGTCAACCAGCCGAAGCCGTAGCGCAGCGGCCCGCCCGTCTCCTTCGGCTCCTTCAAATGCTGATGCGGCCCCTGCAACGCCGCGACCGCAAACCCCTCCGGCACACACTCGCGCGCCGCCCGCAGCATCCAGCCCTTGTTGCTGCCATAGCCATGCAGCGCGATAAGCAGTGGCGCGGATGTCATGCTCGGCGTGTGCAAGTCGTAATAGAGTTTGCTTTGCGCCGGCAGCGTGCGCTCGGCGGCTGGCAAATGCGCGGCGTTATACATCGTCACCGGTGACCTCTAAAGATTGATGTCTGCGGTTCATTTGTGCCCTGACGACCAGAAAAATGTAACTGAGCAAGAGCGGCACAAATAAGATGATAGATGACATTGTAAGCAAGACGAGCACGCCGTAGGCACTGTCGTTTGGCGACCGGTTACGGATGCCGCCCATAAAATCGAATACGACGCGATCCAGATTGAGCATGGTCAGGATCGTCACGATCACTGTCAAAGGCAACAAGGCAGCGACAAGTACGACGAGCGGGTGCAGGCGCGCGTGCCGTACCAGATAGAAGAACAACAGCAGCACACGCCACAACGCGACGACGGCGAGAAACCAAGCGTTGATCGTGTTGGCTTGATCGAGCGTGAACCAACGCTCGACGGGCAGCGCATACAGCAAGGCCGGCGGCGCGACGAGCGCGACGAACGTGCAGACGTGCCGGTACGACCAATGGCGCGGCCGCAACGGCCGGATGACGAGCCAGAGCAGCAGTGCGAAGGCGAAGACGTAAACGACCGAGCCGATGCCTGTGTGCTGCCAGAAGGAGGCGCGGGTGTTGTCCCAGTTGCGCCCGATGCCGACGAGCCATGCCCACACCAAGCCAAACACAAGATGCCTGTGGCCCAGCGTCTGAAATTCTGCCGGCGTGAGTTGCAAAGTTAAGAGCCGCCAGTCCGCGCCGATGATTTCCGTCAGGCTCGCAGGGCGCACGGGCGGCGCAGTGTTGCCGTTCTGAGTCATCTCAGTTCACATAGCCTTCCGGTTCGCCATCACTGCCGGGCGGCATTAACTTCGATTCAACCGTGGCGGCGAGCGCGCTCGGTTCTTCTTCCAGACTCCAAATCTCATACAACTCCGGCGGCACTTCGGTGACGAAGCGCGAGGGGCGTTGGACGACGGTCTGGCGTGTGTAGTCTGTGCTGATGAGCGGGTAGGTGAGATAGAGTTGATCGCGAGCGCGCGTCAAGGCGACGTACCAGAGGCGGCGTTCTTCTTCTTCGCCTTCGGCTTCGCGCAGAGAGCGTGGCGCGGGGAAACGCCCGTCCGCCGCCCAGATGATGAAGACCGCGCGC
>JANMAD010000661.1:0-6275 GCA_031359515.1 Acidobacteriota bacterium
GCGTCCCGCCGCGCAGGATGACGGTGCTGCCGGGCGAAGGGGTGCCGGCGAGGAAGTTGGCGAGGCTGGTGAAGTTGAGCTGCCCGCGCTTGAAGGTATCGTTGACGGAATTAACGAGCGGGCGGCGGTACTCAGCGCCGACCTTGTAAGTGTGCGCGCCGCTCGTCCACGTCACGTTGTCCACCACCTGATAGGCGCTGCTGACGCGCGAGCGTGGGATGTTATTCGGCGCGCCGAGCGAGACGAAGCCGCTGACCAAGATCGTCGGCAACCCGCCTGTCGTCAGGCCGGTGTTGAGGCCGACGCTTGATGGATCGAAGCTGCCATCGAGCGTCGTGAAGCCTTGCGTGAAGCGGTTGTAGCTCAGCCGCAGTTCGTTAATCACGCTCGGCGTGACGATGTAGGGGAGGTTCAAACCGACGAGTTGAATCCGCGTCGGGACGACCGTTTGATAGGCCGGGAGCGGCGACCCGTTGCCGCTGGTGAGCGGAAAGATTTGCGTGCCCTGCCCGAAGATGTAGCGCCCGCTCAGATTCAACTTGTCGCTGATGCGGTGATCGATCTTGGCCAGAAAATTGTTGCTGCGGTTGCTGTTCGGCGCGCCGAAAGAGTAGTTGTTGCCGACGGCGGCGGCGCTGTTTTCAGTCGGAAAGAGGGCGAGCAGGCGTGTGCTCAACGGATTCTCGGCGCGGCCGGCGGCGGCGTTCGCGGCGCGGGCGGCGGCGATGTCTGCGCCGGACGGCACACGCACGGCGAAAGGCGAGAAGACGGTCTCGCGCTGCCCTTCATAGCCGGCGAAAAAGAACGTGCGGTTCGGCACTAGGGGGCCGCCGATGACGCCGCCGAAATTATTATTCTTAAACTCGTTCCGCTTCGTCTCGAAGAAATTGCGCGCGTCGAAATTATCGTTGCGCAGGAACTCGTAGGCGCTGCCGTGAAACTCGTTCGTGCCGGATTTGACGACGATGTTGAGCACCGCGCCGGAGTTGCGCCCGTACTCGGCCGCGCCCTGCGTCTGTATGTTGAACTCGCCCAGCGCATCCACGGGGAAGAGCGTCGCGGGCGCGCCCGTAACACCGCCTTGATTGAACGACGGTTGATTGCGGAACGAGTCGTTGTTATCCACGCCGTCGATCAAAAAGATGTTCGACTTCTCGCGCTGCCCGTTGACCGTGAACGAGCCAAGCGAGCCGCGCTGCGAACGCGGCGCTGCGCCCGGCGTGATCGTCGTCAAGCGCCGAAAGTCGCGCCCATTGATCGGCAGTTCCAGCACCTGCCGTGTGCTGATGACCTCTGCCAGCGCACTGCTGTCGCTCTGCAACACCGGCGCTTGATCCTGCACCGTGACGCCGACCGCCACGCCCTGCACCGACAGGGGCACGTCCACGCGCGTCTCCGCCCCGACATCCACTTTCACATGCGGCCTGTTCGTCGCGGCAAAATTCGCGGCCTCGATCTTGATCATGTACAACCCGACGGGCAACTCGGCGATGACATAAGTGCCGTCCTCATCCGCCTCAACGCGCCGTTCGCTACCCGTCCCTTCGTTCGTGACGGTGATGGCGGCCTTCGGGATAGCCGCGCCGTTCGCGTCGGTGACCGTGCCGACGATCCGGCCGTTGATGGACTGGGCGTGTATGAGTGGCGCTGCCAAGAGACACCACAAGGCGACTGCTAGTCGCTTTCTCATGTCGAGTTTCATTTCATTGCTCTCCATTCGAGCCGAGTTCATTGTTTCGCCTTGAAGCCCCAGACCCAGAAGCCGCAGGCGACGAGTGTCGGGAGGACGACCATTGTTTGCAGGAGGAAGGCGATCACGTCGTTGGCGACGTGACCTGTGTAGTCGAGGCCGTTGACGCGCAGAAAAGACGCGATGAGCGTGACGAGCCAGTTGGCCCAAGCGGGGAAGGCGAGCGCGAGGGCGAGGCGGCGCAATCCTTTCGCGCCATAGTGCAAGAACTGAAAACTCCACGCGGCGGCGAGCAGCCACAGTCCGCCCAACAGCGCGTTGAGATGCGAGGCGAGCGCCAGCTTGCCATCGCCCATGTTGAACTTCTGCGTGATCGCCGCCGCCGACCAGATGCCGGTCAACATCCCGATCAAAAACAGCAGCGCGCCCCAGAATGCCAGACGTTTGGTAAGCTGATCTAATTCAGTCATAGAAGAATAGTGACGAGGGCCGAGTAAAACCTGGTGGCGCGCAAACAGTCGTGCCGCCCTTGCCGCAGCGCGGCAGGTGAATTTAGCCGTGCGTTTCAACGCACGGGTCGGCAGATGGATGATGCCGCGTCGCGCTAGCGACGCCTGAATTCAATCGGCGCTAGCGCGACGCGGGGCACTGACTATCGCTGTCCCGGCGTTAAAACGCCGGGCTAAAGTCAGACCACCGCTACGCGGCGCAACGCGCAGAGCATTACCTTTTGCTCACTACCCAAAGCTTAATAGCACCGTGCGCCGGCGATTCTAACTTGTCCCTTGTCCCTTGTCACTGTCTTCGTAAAGACCAGCGCGTCGATAAGACTCGTCAAGCAGTTCGATGGGATGGCAGACACGCAAGGATAGTCCTTTGAGTTGCGCGCCCGCGCTGAGTTGCATGTGGCAGCCGGGATTGCCGGTGGATAACAGTTGCGCGCCGGTGGCGGTAATGTGTTTGAGTTTTTCGTCCAGCACGCGCGCGGATAACTCCGGCTCGATCAGGTTATAGACGCCCGCGCCGCCGCAACACACGTCGCTGTCGGTGAGCGGCGCGAAGTTGAGATCGGGGATCGCGCGCAACAGAGCGAGCGGCTCGTTGGCGGCGTGTTGACCGTGCAGCAGGTGACACGAAGCATCGTAGGTTGTTAGCTCATCCGTGAGTGGCGCGCCTGTGCGCAAACCCGTCGCCTGCAACTGCTGGCTGACATCGCGCACGCGCGCACTGAAATCGCGGGCGCGCTCGGCGTAGACCGGATCATCAGCCAACAGTTGCGCGTAAGAGACGAGCAGCGCGCCGCAGCCGCCCGCGTTGGTGACGATGGGCGCGGCTTCGTCGGCCGCGAAAGCGTCTATGTTCCGCCGCGCGAGTTGTCGTGCGCCCGCAAGGTCGCCCGCGTGCGCATGCAGTGCGCCGCAGCAGACCTGTGCGCGTGGGCTCGTGGGCGCGCACCCGTTAGCCGCCAGCACACGCGCCGTCGCGCGGTTGACGCGGGCGAACAAACCTTCGGTCACGCAGCCATCAAAGAGCAAGGCATGCGTTAAGCCGTCGGGCTGAACGGTCGTTGCGTCCGTTTGCTCCGGCGCGTTCGTTGCAGTGATCTCTGATTGCATAGTCCCGCGCGCAGGGGCAGAGCCATTGAGCAGCGCGAGGGCGAAGTCAGCGCGCGGCGCGAGCAGGCGCGGCAATCGCGTCGCGCGTAATAGTTTGGTCAATCTTGAATCGCGGAGCAGCCGCGCGCAGATGAAGGCGAGGCGTAGGCGCGTCGGCGAGAGCCAGACGTGGCGCAGCACGAAGCGCAGTAACCAATGCACCGCGCCACGTTCGTGTCGCGTGTCAGCCAGATCGGCGCGGGCGGCTTCGAGCAGTTGGCCGTACTCGACCCCGGCGGGACACGCGCTCTCGCAGGCGCGACAGCCGAGACAGCGATTGATGTGGCGCGCGAACGATGGCGCGGTGAGACTCAAGCGGCCCTCTTCGACGGCGCGCATTAAGTAGATACGCCCGCGCGGGCCATCGTTCTCGTCGCCGGTCTGGACATAGGTCGGGCACGCTTCGAGGCACAAGCCGCAGTGGATACAGGCGAGCAGTTTGCCTTCCTCGTGCGCGAGCGCGCTGTGCAGTTGTGCGGGCTGTTTGTTCATCAGAGCGCGAATCTGCCGGGCGACAATAACGCGGCCGGGTCGAGTTGCCGTTTGATGCGTTGCATCAAGCGTGCGGTATCAGCGCGCAAGCCCCACACGTCAACTTGTCGCTTCAATTCAGCCGGCGCGCGTTCGACGATCAACGAGCCGCCGAGCGCCGCCGTGTGGCGCAAGCGCGTCAGCGCGGCCGTGTCGAAAGCGGGGTCGGTCGTCATCGCTTGCAGGACACGCAGCCGGCCGTCGCCGAGTCCCGCATGCCAACAGGCAACGTGCGCTTGCTCGCCCGCTTCTGCTTGCAACGCGGCGATGAGCGCGGGCACGTGCGACGGGCGCACACCGATGCGATAACTGATCTGCCACTCAACCTGCAACGGCTGCGCCGCTAGTCCGCGCCATAAATGCTCGTCCTCATGCAAAAGCTCAATCTCGTCTGCACCCGCACGCGCGCATAACAAACCCGCACGCGCCAACTGATCAGCGACGGCCGCGTCTGTGCCGGCGAAGCGCATGAGGAGCGCGTAATGTGTCTGCGAGCCGGGCACGCCGAGTGTTTCGGCAAGTGTGGGTGAAAGCAGCTCGACCGCGCCGGGCAGAAACGTGCCGGCGCGCAGTTGGCGGGCGCAAGCGAACAGCTTGTCAAGCACAGCGGCGCGCACGATGAGCGTCGCTTCGTGGGCGGGGCGCGGACGTAGTTTGAAGGTCAACTCGGTGATCAATCCAAGCGTGCCGTAGCTGCCGGTGAACAGTTTGCATAGATCATAGCCGGCGACGTTTTTGACGACGATGCCGCCCGCTTTAATTTGTCGCCCATCGGCCAGCACGGCGCGCATGCCAAGCACGAAAGCGCGCGGGTTGCCGTAACCGTAACTTTGCGCCCCGCCCACGCCCGTAGCCACCACGCCGCCCACGCTCGCGCGCCCATCATCCGGCGGATCGAGCGGCAGCCATTGACCGGCGCGTGTGGTCGTCGCATTCAACGCGGCCAGCGTCATGCCCGCTTCAACGGTGGCGACCAGATCGGCTGGCTCGTGTCTGCGCATGCGATTCATCCGGCGCGTGCTAATGATGATATTCGTGCCGGTCAGCGCGTTGCCCGCGTCGAGCCACGTCGCAGCGCCCGCCGGCACAACCGTCAAGCCGTCGCGTGCAGCCAGTGTCATAACTGCGCTGGCTTCATCAATCGTCAAGGGCGCGACTGTGAGCGTCTGCTCGGATTGCGTAACGTGGTCAGCGCCGACGAGCGCGGACAGTTGCCGGCGCACGGTCTCGATTGCGAAGTCGGTGCGGATTGATGGTATCGGCGTCGGCGTGGGCGGATGCAATACGGGGACGTGTTGTGGTGCTATGACAGCGTCGGATGGCTGAACGCGCGCAACCGCACGAGCTTCGCCGCAGCCACGTGGCGCGGGGATGATCTTGCCCGGATTGCAGAGACCGGTGGGGTCGAAAGCGGCGCGCACAGCCAGCATCGTCGCCAGATCATCGGCGGAAAAAATGAGCGGCATGTACGCGCGCTTATCCAACCCGATGCCATGCTCGCCCGTGAGTGTGCCGCCGACGCGCACGCACGTCTCCACGATCTCTCTGTTCGCCGCTTCAACCCGCCGCAGTTCATCAGCGTCGCGCCGATCAAAACAGAGAATCGGATGCAGATTGCCGTCGCCCGCATGAAAGACGTTGGCCAGCCGGAGATGATACTTCGCGCCGATGCGATATGTTTCCGCCAGCACTTCAGGCAGACGCGAGCGCGGCACGACCGCATCTTGCAGCATCATGTCGGGCGCGAGCCGGCCCATCGCGCCGAACGCGCCCTTGCGCGCGGCCCAGAGTTTTTTGCGCTCCTGCTCATCCTGCGCATGGCGCACGTGCCGCGCGCCGTGTGCGCGACAGATCGCTTCGGCTTGCGCGGCCTCATCGTCAAGCCCGGCTTCAAGCCCGTCTAACTCGATCAGCAAAGCGGCTTCGGCATCGAGCGGCAGACCGGCGGCGAAGACGCTCGCCTCGACCGCGCGAATGGTCGCGCCGTCAACCATCTCCAATGCGGCCGGCACAAGCCCGGCTGCGATGATCGCGGAGACGGCGCGGCTCGCTTCGTTCACATCAATGAAGTCCGCGAGCAGCGTGCGCACCCCTTGCGGCAGAGGCACGAGCCGCACGGTCGCTTCGGTCGCAATGCCGAACGTGCCTTCCGCGCCGACGAAGACGCCGAGCAGATCATAGCCCGGCATCTCCGCGCCCGCGCCGCCGAGATCGATGATCGTGCCATCGCTCAACACGACGCGCGCACTCGTGACGTGATCGGTCGTCGTGCCGTATTTCAGACAATGTATGCCGCCCGCGTTCTCGGCGATGTTGCCGCCGATGGTGCAGGTCACGCCGCTCGAAGGATCAGGCACGTAATGCAATCCGTATTGCGCGACCGCGCGCGACAGTTGCGC
>JANMAD010000677.1:0-4880 GCA_031359515.1 Acidobacteriota bacterium
TGCCTCACGCAAAGACGCAAAGGCGCAAAGAAAAGCTCGCGGTTTTCTTTGCGCCTTTGCGTCTTTGCGTGAGATTAGTCCCGGCGCATTTGCAGCCAACGGTTCAAATCCATGCTCACCGCGCGTCGTCTAGTTGCGTCAATTTCTCGACGCGCTGTTGATGCCGACCGCTCTCGAACTCGGTCTCCATGAAGACGCGGATCATGCGCGCCGCCAAATCTGGTTCGATGAAGCGCGCCCCGATGCAGAGCACGTTGGCGTCGTTGTGTTGCCGCGCGAGCCGCGCCGTCTCTTCGTTCCAGCAGAGCGCCGCGCGCACACCGTGGACTTTATTGGCCGCAATCGAGATACCGATGCCTGAGCCGCAAATGACGACGCCGCGATCCACCTCGCCATTTGCCACCGCTTGCCCCACCGCAGCGCCAAAGTCCGGATAGTCAACGCTCTGGAGATTGCTCGTGCCTTTGTCGTCAATTTCCAACCCCAGCGGCGCGATGTCGCGCTTCGCCTGTTCCTTTGCTTCAAAGCCGGCGTGGTCGCTGCCGATGGCAATTTTTTTAGGCTTCAAGTTCTTATTCTCCGATTGCGGATTGCGGAATTCGGATTGCGGATTCAAAAGGGGATGGTTTCAATCCGCAATACGAATTCCGCGATCCGCGATGTCAAAGTTTCGCCGCCGCCGCTTTGTCCGTAAACCATTCGAGCGTGCCCGGCGTCGGCTTGATCAATTGCGAAGGCAAGCGCTCCGGCTCGCGCGGCCCATTCAGCACTTCGGGCAGACGGTCGGCCTTGCCTGCGCCCGTGACGATGAACATGACGTGCGCCGCATGGTTGATGGCAGGCGCGGTCAGCGTGATGCGGAAGGTATTGAACTTCTCGACCCAGTTGGCCGTCACCCACGCGCCCTCCTCTTTGAGCGCGAGGCTGCCGGGAAAGAGCGAGGCGGTGTGCCCGTCGTCGCCCATGCCGAGCATGACGAGATCGAACTCAGGCCACTGCGCATCATTGAAGAATTCTTGTAGCTCATCTTCGTAGAGCCGCGCGTTGGCGACCGCATCGCCTTCGCCCGCCATGCGATGCACGTTCTCTAACGGCAGCATCACGTGCGCGAGCAAAGCCTCTCGGGCCATGCGGTAGTTGCTATCGTGATGCTCGGGCGGCACGCAACGCTCGTCGCCAAAGAAAATGTACACACGCGCCCAATCGAGTTGGCCGTTGAACTCTTCGCTGGCCAGCAACTCATAGACGCGCTTCGGCGTCGAACCGCCCGCGAGCGCAACGCTGAAGCGCCCATTCGCGACAATGGCGGCTTTGCCTAATTCAATGAAACGGCGCGTGGCGGCGCGGGCCACCTCTTCCGCGTCGTCAAACACGAGTATGTTATGTCCGGCTTCCGGTGTAGCCATCACTTATCGTCACCTGCTGCTGTTGTTGTAGGCGCAACGGGCCGCGCCGTAGAGTGCGGTCTTGTCGTCGAGGACGACATGGACGGGAATCGAGCCGACGAGCGCGGACATGCGCCCTTTGTCTTGAAAGGCCGTCATGAACTTGCCGTCCTTCAACTTCTCGATGATCTTAGGCGCGACGCCGCCGCCAATGTAGAGACCGCCGACCGATTTAAAAGTTAGCACCAGATTACCGGCCGCCGCGCCATAGATTTGCACGAAGAGATCAAGCGCCTTGACCGCGATCTCAGCTTTGTTTCCCAGCGCCGCTTTCGAGACGGCCGCCGTCTTGTCGCCGCTCGCGATCTCTTCGGCTAACCAGGCCGGCTCTTCCGCCCGATTCGTGTCGCGCAGGAAACTGTAAATATTGAACAGCCCGGGGCCGGAAAGCGCACGCTCGTAACTGACATGACCGTGGAATTTGTCTGTCAGATAGCGCAGCAGATCGATCTCCTCGACATTGCTGGGGGCGAAATCAGCGTGCCCGCCTTCAGACGCAATCGGGCGATATTTTTGGCCGTCCCAGAAGATGCCGGCCATGCCCAGCCCCGTGCCGGCGGCGATCAAGGCCCGATGCCCTTCCCGCACATCGCCCGCGTTCAGCGTGAAGAGTTGCGTGTCTTTCAAGCCTTCGATGCCATAAGCCGTCGCTTCGAGATCGTTGATGAGATCAACCCGCTCGACGCCGATGGTGCGCGCGAGCGCATCGCCGTCCACCGTCCACGCAAGGTTCGGCGTCTCGACGCGCCCGCCCACGACGGGGCCGGCAATGCCGAAGCAGGAGGCTTTTACGTCGGCCGGGTTGGCCGCGACGTACTCCTCGATGATCGCGTTGAGCGAGTGATACTGCTTACTCGGAAAGCTTTTCTGATTGATGGGCGTGCCGAGTTGCTGCGCGTCCTGTTCAAAGAGGGCGACGTTGGTTTTCGTGCCGCCGATGTCTCCAGCCAGAATCATGTTCTTCGCCTGTTGTGGAAAATTGTTGGGATGCAACTAACTGCGCGGCAGCGCCGCGAGTATCTGCGCCGCCGCCGCGACTGCCTGTTCATAAATTTTATCGCGTACGAGCAGCCCCAACTCGCGGCTGAGTCGCTGCCCTTCAGACTTTTGCTCGTAAGCCAGCACGCGCTCAATCTCGCGCGCCGCGCCGACGTGCGCTTCCGTGCTGAGTTTCGTGCCCGCTTCGTTGACCGCGACGGAAAACTCCGCGTCCCCTTGTGCGCTGCGCAATGTTACCGACGCGAGCATGCCGTCGTGCCCTTCGCGGTCATGCGTCGCGCGGAACTCGATGCTAATCTGCCGCCCGCCCAGACCCTGCGCGCCGATGCGCTGCACCGCACCGTCGGCGCTTGCGCCCTCGGCGCTAATTATCCAACCAAGGCGCGCGGCCAGCCAGCCGGTGACGAGCAATGCCTGCGCCGCGATCTGTTCGTGGGCAATATCGGGCGGGTCGTATTCGACGACGACGCTGTCGATCTGATCCAACTGCGCGCGATATTCGGGCACGTCCCAGAAGCTGGCGAGCAACGTGCGCCACGCCGTCATGCGCCCCCAGTTGATGTCGCTCACGAGCATGAACTGCGGCCGGCTGCGGATGATCTCCGCGAGCCGTTGAATGTCTTCATGCGGATGATCAAAGGCAAGCGAGTCAATGACGACGCGATCAGACAGATCTACCAGCCGGTTGAAAAGTTTATCTTCGTAGTGCGGAATGTCTTTCCACCAGAGGAAGACCGGCACATCGGGCATCAGCAACGGTTCAATCGCCGTCGAGACGGTTTCCAGCACGGGGCCGCTCGCTTCAATCGTCACCTGTTCGCCGCAGACCTGCTTTGCGCCCTTGCTCGATGTCTGGCAGCGCGTCGAGACGTAAGCCTCAAGCTTCGCGTCCGTCGCATCGCGGTCGGCGACGAGCAGGAGCGCGCGGCTCGGCGTCTGCCCGGTCACTTCGTCGAGTATC
Source organism: Acidobacteriota bacterium (assembly GCA_031359515.1). Classification (GTDB taxonomy): domain Bacteria; phylum Acidobacteriota; class Blastocatellia; order Pyrinomonadales; family Pyrinomonadaceae; genus QHXQ01. The sequence continues at coordinate 3,406 of JANMAD010000677.1, forward strand.
TGATCGATCTCGCCGCGATCCTCGTGGTGCGCCGCATAGACGATCAGATTCAACACGCACACGCGCGTCACACCTGCTGCCGACGTAGCGCCATCCTCGCCCTTAGCCGGTTGCCACATCGCGGCCAGTTCTTTTTCCAGCTTGCCTACGTCAATTCCTGCGACCGAGACAGCGCCAGCGCTTTCGTGAGTCTGTGTTTCCATGATGCCTGTTGTTATGTTTTCAATTCAGAGTTCCGGTTGCTACATCACCGATGAATAAGACGCGCGACTCTTACGGCCGACGCCAACGACGGCCCTCACCCTCTAACATGTCATGGATCGCCTGCGGCCCCCACGAACCGGCTTCGTAGTTTGGGAACGGGGCAGCGGCTTTCGTCGCGGCCCATTCTTCAAGGATCGGCATAACGATTTCCCAACCGCGCTCGGTCATGTCGGTGCGCGCATACAGAGTAGGATCGCCGAGGATGCAGTCGAGCAACAGCCGCTCGTAGGCTTCGGCGAGTTGCATGCCGAAGGACGCGCCGTAGCGGAAGTCCATGTTCACGTCGCGGATGCGCGTAACCTGACCGGGCACTTTCGCGCCGAAGCGCAGACTGATGCCCTCGTCCGGCTGCACGCGAATGATCAATTGATTGGGCGCAACCTGCTCCATCATCTCGCGGCCGAAGAGCGGATGCGGCGCGCTCTTGAATTGGATGGCGATCTCTGTGACGCGCTTGGCGAGCCGCTTGCCCGAACGTATGTAGAAGGGCACGCCCGACCAACGCCAATTATCAAAGTACATCGGGACGAGGGCAAAGGTTTCGGTCGCGGAATCAGGCGGCACGCCGCCTTCTTCACGATAGCCGGGCACGGGTTTGCCGTTGATTGAGCCGGGGCCGTACTGGCCGCGCACGCATTCGTTGCGCACGCGCTCCGGCGTGAACGGTCGCACCGCCATCATCGCCTTGATCTTCTCGTCGCGTACCGACTCGGAGTTGAGGCTCGCGGGCGGCTCCATCGCGACAATCGAGAGAACTTGAAAGACGTGGTTCTGGATCATGTCGCGCACGACACCCGCTTTGTCGTAGTAGCCGCCACGCCCTTCGACGCCGACGGTCTCGGCGTTCGTGATCTGCACGTGATCAATATACTGCCGATTCCAGAGCGGCTCGTAGATGCCATTGGCGAAGCGAAAGACGAGCAGGTTTTGCACCGTCTCTTTGCCGAGATAATGATCGATGCGATAAATCTGCGACTCGTCTATGTGCTGGTGTATGTCTTTATTCAGTTGCTGCGCGCTGGCCAGATCAGTGCCAAACGGCTTCTCGATGATAACGCGCCGCCAGCCTTTATCTTGATTGACAAGACCCGCCTCGCCCAACTGCTTGACGGCTTCGGCGTAGAGCGACGGCATGGTCGAAAGATAAAGGCTGGCGGCGCGTTATCATCGAGAAGCCGTTTGGCACTGATCTGGCCAGCGCGCAGCAACTG
>JANMAD010000045.1:0-6048 GCA_031359515.1 Acidobacteriota bacterium
CGAGCGTCGTCTTGCCGGTGCCGGGAGCGCCCCACAGGATGAGTGAAGGCAGTGCGCCTGCGCCTTCAATCAAGCGGCGCAGCACGCGGCCCTCGCCGACGAGTTGCTGTTGCCCGACGAATTCCGCCAGCGTGCGCGGGCGCATACGCTAGGCGAGCGGCGCACCAGCCTTCACCTCCGCTACGACCGCCGCCTCCGGCTCGGCGAATAACTTCTCGCTCTTACGACGCGACATGCGAACAATCCTCTAACTTTGACTCTGCGGGCTGCTTCGTGGCAGCATAACCGCAGCGAGCATAATCAGGGCACAAGACTAAAGGGATTTTTGACCGGCACGAGCTTAGCATAAATCGTGCGCGTGCGGGGCAGGCAAAATGGCCACGCGAAGCGGGCCGTTAGTGGGAACGCGGCGGGCGGGTCGTGCGTATAGCATGACGAGCCACGCCGGGATTCAAAGCCGTTTCACCCGCGTGAGCATAGAAACGAAAAAGTTGAGGTACTTGAGATGAAAGACACTTGGAGAGTTGTCGCTGTCGTGCTACTTGGACTGTTCGTCCTCGTCGTTGGGCTGCCGCTCGTTGGCGCAGTTGTTGGGATAGTGCTGGGCACGGTCATCGGGATTGCGATCCTGTTGATCAAACTGGCCGTAGTGCTGGCGATTGGTTATCTGGTACTGGCAGGCATCCGCGCGCTGATCCGCTAAGCCAAAGGTAGGCGAGAGAGGAGCCTTATGTACTGTCCAACCTGCGGCGCGGAATGCCAGCCGGGTCTGAACTTTTGCAATCGCTGCGGCGCGACGGTCAACGCTCGCCAGGAGCTTGTGCCGGTGGATATACGCAGCCCCGTGCGCGTGCTGGGCGTGACCATCTGCCTGACGACTTTAGTCGGCTTGGCCATCCTGTTCATCGGCCTGAGTGGCATGGCCTCGTGGGGCGTCAAGCCAGATGTAATTGGCCCCATCGGCGTGACGGGATTGCTGGTGCTGCTCGGTATTGATCTCTCACTCATCCGCCTGCTGTCGCGCTTGCTCGGCGCAACGCCGCCGAAGCGATTCACGCTGCCATTCACGAAAGACTCGGCCACGAAAGAACTCTACGCGCCCCCGCAGTACGCGTCGACGCTACCCGCCGGCACGCCCGGCGCAAGCGTCACCGAACACACCACGCGCACCTTCAGTCCCGTCTATCGTGAGCCGCGCGGCTAGCGTCCTTGCCGCCGCTTATTTCTTTCGCGCGTCTTGTTGTTTACGCGCGCCACCGGTCGCCGTCCGGCGCGCGTGAATAATCAACCCCAATTCTTCCGCCCGCCGCTTTAAGCTGCCCACCTCGTCAGGTGCGACCACCGCCCGCTTCAGTTGCGGCAGCAAACTTTGCCTTGGCATCTTTTCGTTTTTCGCCTTAGTCATCTTGCCTCGCCTCTCTTTAAGCTGGATTCCTCATTCTACTATTATCTTCGTAACTATTTGACATCTGCGATCTACGGACATATCTTTCCCGCGCATAACCTGTATTAAGCTTCTTCGCTCGTCAAGTCGCACGAGTGAATAATTCGATAGCATCTCTGGCAGCAATGTAGTTGCGTTTGCGGGTTTCTCCAAGGCCCACATCAGTGAAACCATTTCGCCGGTGTGCGCGTATCAGCAACTCAATTGCAAGTGCCCCAAGTAAGCAGCAGCCCATTTGTCCAATAAAACAATTCGGAGGGAAGCCCACGATGAAAGATAGGTCTAGTGCCGTTTACGGCTTTGTGTGGCTGTTCGTGTTCGTCTGCGCGCTGGTGTGCGCAACGGCCGCGACGCACGCGCAGGACCCGGCCGCGACGCAGACGCCAAGTCCCACCCCCAGCCCGTCGCCCAGTGCTTCGCCCAGCGCGACGCCGACGCCAACGCCGACGCCGACGCCGATCAATTGGTCGGAAGACCCGATGTTGCGTCGCTTCGTCTGGCGCGGGATCGGGCCGGCCAGCATGGGCGGGCGCGTTGATGACATCGCCGTCGTCGAGAACGATCCGTATGTGATCTACGTCGGTCTGGCCACTGGCGGCGTCTGGAAGTCCACGAACAACGGCACGACGTGGCAACCTATCTTTGACCAGTATTCGCGTGCGTCAATCGGCGACATCGCTATCGCCCCGTCGGACGCGAACATCGTGTGGGTGGGCACGGGCGAACCGAACAACCGGCAAAGCTCCAGCTTCGGCGATGGGATTTACAAATCAGCCGACGGCGGCAAAACTTTCACCAACATGGGCCTCCGCGACTCGCAATCTATCGCGCGCATCGTGATCGATCCGAAAGACGCGAACACGGTTTACGTGGCCGTGATCGGTCACTTGTTCGGCCCTAATCAAGAGCGCGGCGTTTTTAAGACGACTGATGGCGGCAAGACGTGGAACAACGTCAAGTTCATTGACGCGGACACAGGCTTCACCGACATCGTGCTCGATCCGGCGGACAATAAGACGCTCTACGCCGCGTCTTACCAGCGCCGCCGCACTTCGTGGGGCTTCAATGGCGGCGGCCCCGGCAGCGGTCTATGGAAGACGACCGATGCGGGCAAGACGTGGAAGAAGATGGAAGGGAACGGGCTGCCCGCAGGTTTGCTGGGGCGCATCGGTCTCGACGTGTCGCGCTCGAATCCCAATGTCCTGTACGCGCAGATGGAAATCGGCGCGAGTGTCGGCACGGGCGGAGAAGAGCAGACCATCGGCCAACCGACGCCGACGCCTGTGCCCGGCGCGTCGCCTTCGCCCTCACCGAGCGCAACGCCGACGCCCAACGCTTCACCCACGCCGACCCCCCTCGACCCGAAGAAGCCCGGCGTCTGGCGCTCGGACGATAAAGGGCGGACGTGGCGGATCGTCAGCAACGAGAATAATCGGCCGATGTACTACAGCCAGATTCGCGTCGATCCGAAAAACGCGGAGACCGTCTACGTCGGCGGCTTGAACTTCAGCATCTCGACTGACGGCGGCAAAACCTTCAAGTCGCTTGAGCCGAACATCCCGCACAGCGATAACCACGCGATCTGGATCGATCCGGCTAACGGGCGACACCTCTTGCTTGGCAACGATGGCGGGCTTGACGTTAGTTATGATCAAGGCGCGACGTGGGAGTATCTCAACAACATTCCGGCGGCGCAGTTCTATGCTATCGCCGCCGATATGCGTAAACCGTATTATGTCTATGGCGGCTTGCAGGACAACGGCTCGTGGGGCGCGCCTAGTTCGACGCGGAATCAGGCAGGCATTACCAACGCCGAGTGGTTTCGCACCGGCGGCGGCGACGGCTTCTATTCGCAGATCGATCCGACCGACTACACCATCGTCTATTCCGAATCGCAGAACGGCGCGATGCAGCGCCTCGACCTGCGCACCGGCCGCAGCGTGAGCATACGCCCGCGCACGGCCCTACAACGACGCGGTGGCGGTGGCGGTGGTGGCGGTGGTGGCGGTCAGCAAGGCACGCCGCCCGCCGCAGGGACGGCCACGCCCACGCCCGGCACACAAACGCCCGCCACGCCAGCGGCTGATGAGGCCATCCAAGCATTGGCCGCAGCGGCCGCGGCGCAAGGTTTCGGCGGCGGCTTCGGTGGCATTGGCTTGACCTCGAACGTCGTACCCGCGCCGCCGCCGGGCACGACGTTCCGTTTCTATTGGAACACCCCCATCGTCATCTCGCCGCACAACCCGCGCATCATCTACACGGGCGGCGACCGTTTCTTCAAGTCGTTGGATCGCGGCGACACGTGGACGGCGTCGGCCGATCTGACGAAGCACATTGATCGCAGCACGCTGCCGATCATGGGCGTGGCGGGCAAAGACCCGATGGCGTCGAAGAATGACGGCTACACGAGTTTCAGCTACATCGTGACGCTAGCCGAGTCGCCTCTGTTGCCCGGCGTGCTGTGGGTCGGGACTGACGACGGCAACGTGCAGGTGAGCCGCGATGGCGGCGCGACGTGGACGAACGTGGCGAAGAACGTGCCCGTGCTGAGCGAGAAGGCGGGCGAGATGTATCACATCACGCGCGTCGAGCCGTCGCACTTCGACGCCGGCACTTGTTACTTGGCCGTTGACGGGCATCGCTTCGATGATCTGAAACCATATCTCTATGTCACGCGCGACTACGGCGCGACGTGGAAAGCGTTGACGAACAATCTGCCGGCGTTGGGCCACGTCAACGTGATCCGCGAAGACCCGAAGAATAAAGAGTTGCTCTACGTGGGCACGGAGTACGGGCTGTACCTTTCGCTCAACGGTGGCGGCGAATGGAAGCGGTTCAATTCGGGCATGCCCAACGTGCGCGTGGACGACATACTGATCCATCCGCGCGACAACGACATCATCGTCGGCACGCACGGGCGCGGCATCTACATCCTCGACGACATCACGCCGTTGCAGCAACTCACGAGCAAAGTCATGGATGCGGACGCCCAACTCTTCGACATTCGTCCGGGCACGCTCTGGCTGAACGACGTGCGCTATAGTCGCGCCGCGACAGGCGGGAAAATTTATCGCGCCGCTAATGCTGTGCCGGGCACTGCGATCAGTTATTACTTGAAGTCCGCGCCGACCGGTGATGTGAAGATCAGCATCTCCGATTACACGGGGCGCGTGATACGCAACCTGACGGGCACGAAGGAAGTCGGCATCAACCGCGTGCAATGGAATCTGCGCGGCAACCCGCCACCACGCCCGGCTAATCTGCCGCCCGGTTTCGGCGGCGGCGGCGGTGGCGGTGGTGGTGGTGGCGGCGGGGGAGGCTTCGGTGGACTCTTCAATCAAGGGCCGCCGGTCGAGCCGGGCACTTATCTGGTAAAACTGTCCGTGGGCGGCAAGGACTACACGACCAAAGTCGTGGTCGAGCCGGACACGTGGATGAATCCGTAAGCGGCGGCATGGAAAACTTAGCGGCGGCTAGGTTTTATTCCATCCGTAAAAGACTGTGCGGGTGTGTGTGCCGATACGTGCGGCCCCCACACCCGCCGAACAATCAGGGCGCGGCTCAGTTGCTCATAAATTGAAGCGAAAATTTACCACGTCGCCTTCCTGCATCACGTAGTCTTTCCCTTCCAGGCGCAGCAGTCCTTGTTCGCGGGCAGCGGCGTATGAACCGGCGCGCAGCAGTGCGTCGTAGCCGACAATTTCGGCGCGGATAAAGCCGCGCTCGATGTCCGTGTGAATCGTGCCGGCGGCTTGCGGGGCGCGTGTGCCGCGCGGGATCGTCCAGGCGCGCACTTCCTTTTCGCCCGCCGTTAAAAATGACATCAAGCCGAGCAGACGATACGCGCTCTTGATCAACTCGGCCACGCCGCTCGATGCCACGCCGAGCGATTGCAGATAACTTACACGATCTTCGGGCGGCAACTCGACCAACTCCGCTTCGAGTTGCGCACAGATGACGACCTGCTCGGCCGCTTCCGTCGCGGCCAACTCGCGCACCGTGCGCACGTGCGGATTATCGTCCGGCGCGGCGAGCGTCGCTTCGTCCACGTTCGCCGCATAGACGGTCGGCTTCATGGTGAGCAGAAAGAGCGTGCGGGCCGTGGCGCGCTCATCATCAGTCAGCGCGACGGTGCGCGCGGGCAGCCCTTCGGCCAGCGCGGGCAGGAGTTTGTCAATCACGTCAATTTCGGCCCGCGCGACTTTGTCGCCGCCCTTGAGTTGCTTCTGTGCGCGCTCGCGGCGACGCTCGATGGCGGCGAGGTCGGCGAGCGCCAGCTCGATCTGGATCGTCTCGATGTCGCGGCGCGGGTCAACCGAGCCTTCGACGTGGACGATGTTCTCGTCCTCGAAGCAGCGCACGACCTGTATGACCGCATCCGTCTCGCGGATGTTGGCGAGAAATTGGTTGCCGAGTCCTTCGCCCTTTGACGCGCCGCGCACGAGACCGGCGATGTCTAAGAACTCGACGGTCGCGGGCACAATCGTGCTCGTCTTGACGAGCATCGCCAACGGCGCGAGTCGTTCATCCGGCACGGGCACGACGCCGACGTTCGGCTCGATGGTGGCGAACGGATAGTTGGCGGCGAGCGCCGACTGTTGCGC
>JANMAD010000091.1:0-14519 GCA_031359515.1 Acidobacteriota bacterium
GCTCTTGATCTCCGTCAGCGGCATCGGGCCGAAGTCCGCCATCGCCATGCTCTCCGGCATGAGCGCGGACGAGATCATCACGGCCATACGCACGAGCAATCTGGCGCGTTTGACCTCCGCGCCCGGCGTCGGCAAGAAAACGGCCGAACGGCTCGTTATCGAACTGCGCGACAAGATGGCCGCGCTCTCTTCGCCCGCGCTCGAAGAACAACTGGCGGCGCAACCCGGCGGCGCAACCGGTCAACCGACGCACGACAACCTGCACGACGACACGCTCGCCGCGCTCGTCCAACTCGGCTTCCAGAAAAACGCCGTCGAGAAGGCCATCGCGCAAGCCATGCAGGACGGCGGCGATCTGACAGTCGAATTATTGCTGCGCCGCAGTCTGCGCCTGCTCTCGAAAGGCTGAGATGTCCGAAGAACTCGAATCGGTCAGCATTCGTAATGCGCCCATCATGGACGAGGAGCAACAATTCGAGTTGTCGCTGCGTCCGACGCGACTGGCCGAGTACATCGGGCAGAAGAAGGCGAAGGACAACTTGCGCGTCTTCATGCGCGCCGCCACGCAACGCCGCGAGGCGCTCGACCACGTACTGCTGACGGGGCCGCCCGGCTTAGGCAAAACGACGCTCGCCAACATCGTCGCCAACGAGATGAGCGCGGAGTTACGCTCGACGGCCGGCCCCGTGATCGAGAAGACCGGCGATCTGGTCGCGCTCCTAACCAACTTGCAAGAGGGCGATGTGCTCTTCATAGACGAAATCCACCGCCTCAATCCCGCCATCGAAGAAGTTTTGTATCCGGCGATGGAAGACTATCAGGTGGACATCATGATCGGGCAAGGCACAGCCGCGCGCTCGATCAAGTTAGACCTGCCGAAGTTCACTCTCGTGGGCGCGACCACGCGCGCCGGTCTCATCACCGCGCCGTTGCGCGGCCGCTTCGGCATCGTCTTCAACTTAGATTTTTACAAACATGACGAATTGGAGTTGATCGTGCGCCGCTCGGCCGACATTCTCGGCGTGGAGATCGACGAAGGCGGCGCGCGTGAACTCGCCAGACGTGCGCGTGGCACACCGCGCATCGCCAATCGCTTGCTCCGGCGCGTGCGCGATTTCGCGCAGGTGGAGCATGAAGGGCGCATCACGCAAGAAGTCGCCAACGATGCGCTCAACCGCATGGAGGTGGACACCTACGGCTTGGACGAGATGGATCGCAAGCTGCTGTTGACGATCATCGAAAAGTTCGACGGCGGCCCCGTCGGTCTCGGCACGATCTCCGCGTCGATCCAAGATGAAAGAGACTCGATTGAGGAGATCATCGAGCCGTATCTGATCCAGATCGGCTTCCTCAATCGCACTCCGCGCGGACGCATGGCGACGCGACTTGCTTACCAGCACTTCGGCGTCGCGCCGCCACCCGCTTCAAGTCCGAGTTTGTTCAGTTAGCACTGACCGTTTGGCGTTATGAGACGTTGGTTAGCATCCTTGACGCGGCATAACTTCGGCGTGCGCAACCGCGCGCCGTGGCGCTCGCTTATCAGCCACACCTTCCACCAGTTCCACGAAAACGATCTGTTCACGCCCGCTGCCGCGATGAGCTACTTCGGCCTGCTCACGCTCTTCCCCGCGCTGCTCGTACTGCTCGCGCTCGGTAATCACTTCGACGTGGGCAAAGAGATGCTCAACCGCGCGGTGGATGTCTATCCCGGCTCGCGCGAATTCTTGCGCACAACTTTGCGCTCGTTGGAGAACGTCGGCCCGAGCGTCATCATCAGTTGCGTCGTGGTGACGCTGTGGGCCGGCTCGTGGGTCTTCAACGTCATCGAGCACGCGATCAACCGACTCTGGGGCACGAAGCCGCGCACGTTCCTGCACGGGCGCGGCATAACGCTCGGCATGATCGGCGGCATCGGCGTGTTGATGATTGCGTCGGTGTTATTAACCTCCGTGCTCGTCGCCTTACGCGAGATGGCGTCGCGCCTGACGCCACGCCAGATCGAGCGCGTGACGATGCTCGCGGTCGCGGGCGACGCCTTCTGGCAATTCATCTTCACGCTCGTCAGTATCCTCGTCACTATCGCTTTGTTCACGCTCGTCTATCGCTTCATGCCGAGCGGGCGCGTGACGCTACGCGACTCCATTCCGGGCGCGGTCATCGCAGGGCTATTGTGGGAGGTAGCGAAATTCATCTTCGCATCGAGCCTGCATTATTTCCACTACGATCAGATTTACGGCTCGGTCGGCGCGGTCGTCGCGGTGCTGACGTGGTCTTACGTCTCAAGTTTGATCCTGCTCTTCGGCGCGCAACTCTCGGTCGTCTTCCACCAAGAGACTTCGACCGCGCTCGAAGAGACGCTGCCCGCCACGCAAGTTTCCGTCGCGCCACAGAACAGTTAATCTTTCTTCCGCATGGCCTTAATCTCCGAGTTCGATTACGAGTTGCCCGAAGAACTGATCGCGCAGCAGCCGCTCGCCGAACGCGATGCGGCGCGCATGCTGGTGCTTGATCGCGCGCGTAGTTCATGGCGCGATAGCACGTTCGCTGCGCTGCCGGCTGAGCTTGGCGCGAACGACGTGCTGGTGGTCAACAACACGCGCGTCTTTCCGGCGCGGCTCGTCGGCGAGCGCGTGCCGACGGGCGGGCGCGTGGAGTTATTTTTGATCGGGGAGCGTGCGCCGCTCGTGTGGGAAGCGCTCGCCCGGCCGGCGCGGCGACTGCAAACGGGCGCGCAGATTTCCTTCGGCGACGGACGCTTGCAGGCCGAAATATTGGCGGCCCACGAAGACGGCCGGCGCACTGTGCGGTTCACGTGCGCCGACGATTTTCACACGCTACTTGATGAACTGGGCCAGACGCCGCTACCGCCCTATATCAAGCGCACAGATGAAGAGGAGCATGCGCGCTCAAGCGCAGACCGCGCACGCTATCAAACGATCTACGCGCGCACGCGCGGCGCGATTGCCGCGCCGACCGCAGGACTGCATTTCACGCCGCGCGTGCTGGCCGATTTGCACGCCCGTAGCGTTGAAATTATCGAGATCACATTGCACATCGGCTACGGCACGTTCGCGCCCGTGCGCGTGGAAGATTTAAGTGCGCACGCGGTTGCGCCGGAGCGTTATGAGATTGATGCAGGAGCGGCCGCCGCGCTCAACGAAGCACGCGCACAAAGGCGGCGCATCATCGCCGTCGGCACAACCACCGTGCGCGCCCTCGAAGCGGCGGCGAGCGATGAGGGAGACGTTCGTGCGGGCGCGCGTGAGGCGCGGCTGACGATTACGCCGGGTTACAAGTTCAAAGTGATCAACGCGCTCGTGACTAATTTCCATCTGCCGCGCTCATCGCTGCTCGTGCTCGTCGCCGCGTTCGCCGGCCGCGACCTCACGCTGGCCGCCTACGCGCACGCCGTCGCCGCTCGCTATCGCTTCTATAGCTACGGCGATTGCATGCTCATAATTTAGTGACGAGTGACAAGTGACAGGTGACAAGTTAGAATTCCGCAGGGCGGGACTGCCCCCTGTTTTTCATACTTGTCACTCGTCACTCGTCACTGCCTTTTATGGCTGTGCTGAAGAAAATTCGCTCGCGCCTATTTGCGCCACGCCCACAGGAAGCCGGGGCGCACGGCGTGTCGTCCGGCGCGGCTGCTGACGGCATGTTGGCGACCGATGCGCGCTACGACATCCGCCCGCTCACCGCTGCGCAACTCGACGAGTGCTGGCGGCTCGATCAGCGCTGCTTCGTGGACGGCGAGGCGTACAGCCGCGAGACTTTTGAGTATCTGCTGACTTCGCCGGAGTCGGTCGCGTATCGCGCGGTCATGCCTGATGGTGGGATGGTCGGCTTCATCGTCGGACTGGTCGAGCCTGATCGCACCGGGCACATCACGACGCTCGGCGTCGCGCCCGAACATCGCCGCCGCCGTATCGCCCAACGCATGCTCACCAAAGCCGAAGAGAGCTTTCACCGGCGCGGCATCCGCACCATTCGTCTCGAAGTGCGCGCCGTCAACACAGGCGCGCAACAGCTCTACCGCAACCTCGGTTACGCCGTCACGCAACGCCTGCTGCGCTACTACTCGAACGGCGGCGACGGGCTATTGATGATCAAGGCGATTGATTGAAGCGCCAAAGACAGAACGCAGGCCACGCCGCCCGCGCCGGTAAGACAGCCGCTTGATCCGATATTTTGAATTGGGCGTTCGGAAATTTGAACAACCGAGTCGCCGGAGTCAGCCGACGCTACGTGCTGTTGGCTGATTGGCAGGACTTAGCCGCTACCGCCGGCACCGCCTTATAAGCGGCATATTGATTGCTGTATTCTTGTCGTCATCTTTTCTGGCGCATTAGCGCTTGCGCGTCTCAAGTCAATTTTTATCAACAAGTCAAAATTATGCCATCGTCTCGGAAAGAGATTTCCATAGAGACATTAGCCACCACACTTGAGGAGGAGGATGCCCCGATGAGATTTAGGCCATTAGGCTTCTATTACCGGCCGTGCTGCTGCTCGCCATATCCAGCATGACGGCGTTTGCCCAGACGAGTCGCGGAACGGTTGCCGGTGTTGTCACCGACCCTAGCGGCGCAGTGGTCAGCGGCGCAACCGTTGACCTGCTCAACAAAGCAACCAACTCGAAACGCACCAACACGACCAACGACAGCGGGTTTTACCGCTTCGACGCGGTCGATCTCGGCGAGTATGATCTATCCATTACGGCCACCGGTTTTAAGACAACTACCAATAAGGACGTACGGGTCGTGGCCAACCAAGTCACCACGATTGACGTGCCGCTCCAGATCGGCACTGAGAGCGTCGTGGTTGAGGTCACGGCCAGCGCAGGCGAGTTACTGCAAAAGAGCGATCCGGTGCGCGGCGGCAACTTCACGCCCAGACAAGTAGCGAGCCTTCCGTCCGCGGGCCTCAATCCGTACGACCTCGGACGGCTGCTGCCCGGCGTGGCGACGGCGACCGGCAGCGGCGCTTCATTCGGCAATGCCTCGCAGTTCTCCGTCAACGGCCAGCGCCCGCGCGGCAACAACTACCTGATTGACGGCACGGAGAACAACGACATCTCCATCACGGGGCCGGCTAACCAGATCAACAACGAGGATGCGGTCGCTGAGGTCTCCGTGCAGACGGGCCTGTTCAGCGCCGAGTTCGGGCGCGCGGGCGGCGGTGTTTTCAACATCATCACCAAGGGCGGCACGAACGCGTACCATGGCACCGTGAAGTGGCTCATCCTGTCACAGGTCTTCAATTCCCTGACCAATACCGAGAAGGCACTCAACAATCTCACGAGGGACGGGGCGAACGGAACTGCTAAGTTCCCGGTCTTCACAGAAAATATCGCCGGTGGCTCCATCGGCGGCCCGCTGCCGCTGCCGCGCTTCGGTGAGGGCGGCCCATCAATCCTGGGCGGCAAGGATAAGAACTTCTTCTTCTTCGGACTTCAGTACGACAGGTTCCGCTCGACCGATCTCCGCAACCCGCGCGTCCCGACCGAGGCCGGCGTTCAGGCGTTGCGCGCACTGTTCCCCACCGGGACGAACCCGCGAGTTGACCTCTACTTGGCGACCATCGGGAACGTGCGCGGCGTGCCTACGCAAAACCCGGCTAGCATCGCGCTCGGCCCGGGACCTAACGGTGCCGGCGTGATCGTCAACCGCGGGTCCATCGAGACGGCGCTGGCTAACGTCTCGCTCCCGAGTTTTTCTAACGACCGGCAGTGGGTCGTCCGTACCGACCACAACATCAGCGAAAGACATAAACTTTCGATCCGCTACACGGACGACGACAACATCTCCAACCTCCAGTCCTTCGCTGTCACTCCCGATTTCACGATTGATTTCACCGGCAAGTCGCGCAACCTGTTGTTCACGCACACGTGGATCGTGAATTCTTCGATCACCAACGAACTGCGCGTCTCGCCGTACGGGCTGATTGACTTCCAGTTCCCGTATGCGTCCACGGCGTCCGACGCGGCGCGCACGCTGCCCAACATCAGCTTCGCCGGCAGTAGCAGCCTTTCCACCCTCGGCCTTGCGACGAACCTGCCGCAGTTCCGCGTCGCGAAGAACTACCTCTTCCAAGACACGATGACGAAGCTTTGGAACTCGCACACGTTCCGCTTCGGCGGCGAGTTCCTGAAGCAGACCGCTAGGCAGCGCCCGCCCTTCAACGAGCGCGGCTCGTTCGCCTTCCAAACCGGGACAGCACCTAACCCGCTCGGGTCCGGCACCGTCACCTACACGGGCTTCGCCAACTTCATTGACAACTTCAGCGGCGGGAGCGGCAGCGCGAACATCAACTTCGGCACGCCGTTCTACCAGCCGAATCTCTTCCGCAAGAGCTACTTCTTCCAAGACACATTGAAGACCACGCAGAACCTGACGCTGACGCTGGGTCTGCGCTACGAGGACTTCGGCCAACCGGCCAACGAAGCGTTCCGCTTTCCGGCCTTCGCGGGCTTCGACCCGGCGCAGTTCCTCGTGCCGAACAAGGTCAAGGCGGACAAGAACAACTTCGGCCCGATTGTCGGTTTCGCCTACTCGCCGTCCTTCAAGTCAGGGTTCGGCGGCATGCTGTTCGGCGAAGGCAAGAGCGTCATTCGCGGCGGCTATCAGGTGAGCTACGACACGTTCTTCAATAACCTGTTGTCGAACATCGCCGCCGACTCGCCGAACAACACATCGACGACGACGACTGCTTCGAGTTCCGGGCGCGGCTCGGCGAATTTCTTGCCCGGCGCGATTCCCTCGACACCGCGCGCCCCGTCGGCGCTCGACTCGCAGACCTCGGTCTTTAACCCGAACATCCGCAACCCGTACACGCAGCGTTGGTCGCTCGGCATTCAGCGTGAGCTTCCGTTCAACCTGATCGTGGACGCTTCCTACGTCGGGGCGGTAAGCCACAAGCTCTTCGTGTCGGAAGACCTCAACCCAATTATCACCCCCGGCCCGCCGGCAGTGCGGCGCTTCCCCAACCTCGGTCCTAGGCGCTACCGCTCGAGCGGCGCGAACTCCAATTACCACTCCGCGCAGTTGCGCGTTGACCGGCGCTTCGCGCGAGGCTTCCAGATTAATACCTCCTACACTTGGTCGAAGAACATTGACCAGATCAGCGAGGTCTTCGCCACCGACAGCACGGGCACTTCGCTGGCTTCAATCCCGTCGTACCAAGGCGGATTGAAGCTCGACCGTGCCGTCTCTGACTACCACCGAGGTCAACGCCTGACCATCGCTTACGTCTGGGATCTCCCGATCTTCCGTGAGCGTAATGACTTCGCCGGCAAGGTACTCGGCGGCTGGCAGATTAACGGCATCACCAGCTTCCAGTCCGGCGCGCCCTTCTCGATCCTCAACGGTCGCGACCGGAACGGCGACGGCCAAACCATCGACCGCCCCGACATCGGCAACCCGAACGCGCCGCACAACACACGCGGTATAATAGACACCGCATGTTCTACGGGATTTCGCAATCCCGAGATATCGACCACCGCAGGAAGCGGTTGTGTCACGCGCAACGACGTGTACGTCGTTCAGGTGGCGGCGGCGAGTGGGACGACCTTGAATCTGCCGAACGGGAGTACCATCGGGCGCAACACGGAGCACTCGAACCCGGTCAAGAACTTCGACATGAGTCTCTTCAAGACTTTCCGCATCAGGGAGAACCTCAAGCTCGAATACCGGGCCGAATTCTTCAACGTCTTCAACCATCCGCAGATCACCGGCGTCCCGGGCAGGGACGTGACCAACACGCAGGGCAGGGACGTGACCAACAATTCGCCCGGGCGGTTCCTCAACTTCGACTACCTCAGCGGCGGCAGGAGGAGTGGGAGGATGGGGTTGAAGATCATCTTCTAACGCGCGCCTGCGTTTGACGAGCGCCAGCTTATGGTCTGCCGCGCACGCGGCTCAAGACTTAAACGGCGCGAGATAGAAACGGCGGGACTGAACTATATAGTTCAGTCCCGCCGATTTTTTTTGCTTACACAGCTAGCTCGTGCAGTCTAGTTGAGCCTCGCGCCTGCGGAGGAATTGATTCGTGCATCTGGTTGAATGCCTATAATTCGCATTTTGGCGGCTTTGAAGGATTCGGATCGTTCATCCATCCACTGTTTTCTTTGCGACCTCCGCGCCTTAAAAGGCGTGGAGGTCGCAACTCGCTTATCTTACGAAACTTTTCTTGGTTTCTGTTTTCTCCATCGCAATTTCTTTAGCTGTCCGCAGTTCTCCTCTCGTTTTCTGTTCGTATTCTTGCCGGAACGCCTCCAGTAGCGGCAGATCGGCGGCATCCTTAGCCCGCGCTGCCGCACGTTTACTAGCAATAATGTCCCGTATGCTGGCAACCGGAAATTCTCCGACCTGAACCATCCTTTCGCGCGCGGCCTCAAAGCTGCTGATACCATCCGGCGCAAACACTAGATCGAGATCGAAGGGGCCGTTCTTCAACTGTACGAAATCTGCGCCACGAACAATTTCCCGCGCTACTTCATCCGGTATTTGAAAATCCAGCTGGCGCAATGCAGTTACTATACGACGGCCGTTTTCCGGATCGCGTTTAGGGAAAACATCGACATCCTGCGTTGCTGCCGGATAGCCCAGCAAAATCGCTCCGCCCTTCCCAATGAACATATACTCGACCCCGTGCGCAGCGAACACGGCAGCGACCTCCTGCGCTTGTTGCGGATCAAAATACCCGCGTTTGGTAAACTCATCCATAAATTCAACGCCTTACGTTAGAACTTTTTGACCCTGAGTCTTCTCGCATAATTACCTGCGCCGGACGGAAACCTAAATACTCGGGTAAATTCTGCGCCGCCCATTGGCGATATTCCTGCATGGTGTGGAAAACGCGACACGGAGCATCATCCAACACAGGTTTATAGTTACGAAAAAAGCCATACTTGATACGCTGTTCAATGGGGCGCTCTAATTGCCGTCGGCACTGTTCACGGAAGTCTGCTAGCGAGTCAACTGCATTTTTTGCTAAATTCATAGCTATAAACCTCCTCCTGGTTCCTTGAAGATTAGCTCTCAAAGAGATTATCAGCAAGACCTATCTCATGTCGTATAGATACAAGATCGCCGCCCAACCGCAAGGCAGCATCTGAGGCGCGGAAGGCGCGTATCTGACGATACGCGCCTTTTCAGGCTCACAGCCTTGGGCGTTGTGAGGTGAACTATTCTCACATGCCTGGGGCGGCACGAATCAAATCCGCCGTAGGATTTTTGCGGCTCGTTTTGTCCGGCTAATTCTTGCGCAATTCGGTCAACACCAATTTGGCGATGGACTTGAGCGTGTCGAAGACGCCGGTGCCTTTGGCGGCGACGGCTTCGTGGACGGGTTCTTCTTTGCGGCGTAGCTCGGCGACAAGGTCTTCGGCGGGAATGACGTTCGGCAAATCGCGCTTGTTCAGTTGCAGCACGTAAGGCAGCTTCGCTAAATCGTAGCCGTTGGCCTTCAGATTCTCTTCCAGATTGAAGAGCGCCTCAATGTTGGCGTCCATGCGCTCTTCCTGACTGTCGGCCACGAAGACGACGCCATCCACGCCTTTCAAGATCAGTTTGCGCGAGGCATCATAAAAAACTTGACCGGGCACGGTGTAGAGATGGAAGCGCGTCTTGAAGCCGCGCACTGTGCCTAACTCTAACGGCATGAAGTCGAAGAAGAGCGTGCGGTCGGTCTCGGTCGCCAGACTGATGAGCTTGCCCTTGGACGCGGGCGCGGTCGAGTCGTAGATGTACTGCAAGTTGGTCGTCTTGCCGCACAAGCCGGGGCCGTAGTAGACGATCTTGCAATTGATCTCGCGTGATGCGTAATTGATGAACGTCATAGGGTCAAAAGCAGTGCCGAGTGCTGAGTGACAAGTGACAAGCTGGCAAAAGATTTTATCTCGTCACTCGTCACTCGTCACTATGCAAAGAGGCTGTCAATGTCGTCGTCGGTGATGCCGGCCAGTAAGGGATTGTCGTGCGCGGTCTGTTCGGACTCACGCTCGATCTCGGCGAAGATGTTGGCTATTCCGCGCGAAGCCTGTTTGACCCGCAGTTTCACCAGCCCCAAGCTCGACCGCTCGTCGAAGACGACCACCAAAAGCGTCCGGCCGATGATGCAGATGTGGATGGACTCGCGCTCGCCTTCGTGCGAGAGCGTGGGGAATTCTTTCTCGCCGATGAGTTGGGCCATACCGCCCGTCGCCGCCACGTTGCCGGCGGCCAGGCTGGCCAGACTCGTCGTGTCGAGACCGCTGACCTCGCCCTGCACGGCGATCTCTTGCCCGTTCTTGTCCACAAGAAAGACCACGCGGGAAAATGAATCCAGTCGCAGCTTAGCGAGTACGGTGATGATCCGCCCGTACTGCTGTTCGCGCATAATGATAGGTGTGTCTGTCATCAATACAGGCGCTTTCGCTCAAGTGATGCGAAGGAGGTAGGAAGCGGGGGCGCTGGTCAGATACTCCGCACCGAAATCTAAACCTAGGCCGAAAAAGCGGTTCAAGTTATCTTAGGGTCATGATCGCTGCTGCCTGCTGAGGAGGCGCAAGGTGCCCCGACTCCTCTGGCACTCTAGCATAGCGGCTCAAGCGACTTCAACTGTTTTTCTATGTTGTCCACAGGTTAGTCCGTCCGCTTACTGCGCTGCAACTTCATTGTGCCTGCAAACTACACTCCTGCGTTGCTTTATGACCCGGACTGTGCTACTCTACGCGCGTTTCGCAGGCTTTCCGAATTCCGCGTTTGTACGCTAACGGCAGCCATTTTGAAAAGCGAGTGCTTCGCATGAGCGATCCGGTCATCAAGGGCACGAAACGACCTATCCCCCGCCCTGCTACACGTAGCGCATCCTCAGCGTCAGCGGCTAAGAGTCGCAAGTTGCATGCGAAAGCCGCCCGCCCCAAGCCGTTGGCCAACCGCGCGGCTGCGGCGAAGCCTCCCATGCGCAAGGCGACCAAGAAGACAAGCCCTGCGGTCAAAGCGACGCCCAAGGTGACGAAGGCGACGAAAGGTAAACAGGCCGCAACGACCAAGCCTACGAAAAAAGCAACGCCCGTTAAGAGCAAAATCAAAGCCGCCGCCAAACCGACCAAGCGAACTGCCGCTACCAAACACGCGCGCCCCGCGCACAAAGCGAAAGCCCGCTCGACAAAATCTCCAGCGCATTCGCCGCGCATACACACGCCGCCGCCGAGACCAGCGCCGCGCCCCAAGCCATCGCAGGACGAGATGGCCGCGATCCACGCCTTCGAGCGGGCGCACAAAGAGTTTTCGCGCGGTCGTTTCGCTGACGCGCGGCAGTCTTTCCGTGCGCTCATTGAGCAGCACCCGCATGCGTCCGAGGTGACGGCGCGGGCGCGCATCTATCTCACCATCGCCGAATCGCGTCTGCGCACTGAGACGGCGCTGCCGCGCGACCCGGATGCGCTCTACGACCGGGGCGTGATCGAGCTTAATCGGGGCGACTACGTCGCGGCACAGGAATTTTTCGAGCGCGCCTTGAAGCGCGAACCCCAGGCGGCGCACGTCCATTATGGACTGGCAGCGACACGCGCACGGCTTGGCTCCGTCATTCCCGCGCTCGAAGCCTTAGAGAGCGCGCTGAACCTGCAACCCAACCTACGTGTCCGCGCGCAGCATGATCCGGACCTCGCCCCCTTGCGTAGCGATCCGGACTACGAGCGCCTGCTTTTTGCCACGCGCGCTTGAATCACACAGCCTTTTCTCTCCTGCGGCAACCGTGCGGGGCGGCCCCCGGCGGGGCGCGCTGTTTTCAAACTTCATCTCTTTTGAGTATCATTCCGCTTGGGCGTGCTGTGCGGGCAGCGCGCCGTTCATGAGGGGAGCTAGCATTTTGCAGATGAGCACAGAGCAGGGGTTGAAGTTGGTCGCCCTCGGCGGCGGCACAGGACTTTCGACCTTGCTCGCGGGACTAAAGCAGTTCGTTGGCGCGCGTGCGCCGGGCGATGTATGGCTCGACGCGCTCGCGGCTATCGTCACTGTCTCGGATGATGGCGGTAGTTCCGGGCGACTGCGCGACGAGTTGCAAATCCTCGCGCCCGGCGACATACGCAACTGCATGGTCGCGCTCTCCGAAGACTCGACGCTCTTAGCGCGTCTTTTCCGTTATCGTTTTCGCGGTGAAGGACAGTTGAGCGGGCACAGCTTCGGCAACCTCTTTCTCGCCGCGCTCTCGGATGTGACCGGCGACTTCGTCGAAGCCGTGCGCCTCTCGTCTGAAGTGCTGGCGAGTAAGGGACGCATCTATCCCGCGACCTTGAACGACGTGCGCCTCGTCGCCGAGCTTGAAGACGGACGCGAGGTGCTAGGTGAGACGAACATCACCGCTTCGCACGTCCCTATTCGCCGGCTACGACTTGAGCCGGAACAGTGCTTGCCGCTGCCTGAAGCGCTCGGCGCGCTTCGCAGCGCGGACATCATTACCGTCGGCCCCGGCTCGCTCTACACCAGCATTCTGCCCAACCTCCTCGTTGTGCGGGTGGCGGAGACGATCAGCGAATCGGCTGCGCGCAAGATTTACATCTGCAACCTGATGACGCAGCCCGGCGAGACCGACGGCTATACCGCGCGTCAACATCTCGATTGCATCCGCCGGTACGCGCCGGAGATTCATTTCGATTATGTCGTCGTCAACAATCGCACGATCAACGAAGAGCAGGCGGCGCGCTATGCAGCCGAAGGCGCGCAACAGATCGGTTTGACTGATCATCTGTTGGAACGTGAGTTCAGCGGTGAGACCGAGGTCGTGCGGGCCGACTTGCTCGACGAAGGTGAGATGGTCAGGCATAGCCCGGACAAGCTCGCGCGCGTCATCGTCGCTTGCTACGAGCAGGCGGCAAGCGCAGGGCGGGTGCTGGCCGGCACGTCGCGTTAAAACTTTATGGAGAGACAGTCCCCGACGAACATGCAGGAGACGCAAGGCACGTCGCCCGCTGCGCCGCTCGACGTGCTGATCCTCGCTGCCGGTCTCGGCTCGCGCATGCGCTCGCGCACCGCCAAGGTGCTGCACGGATTGGCGGGTCGCCCGCTCATCGCGCACGTCTGCCGCACGGCCGCCGCGCTCGTGCGCGAAGGCCGCCCCATCCACATCGTCATCGGGCATCAGGCGGAAGAGGTTAAGGAGGCAGTGCGCGCGGAGTTGGGCGAACAGGGCGCGGTCTTCATCACACAGACCGAACAGCGCGGCACGGGCGATGCGGTGATGTCCGCGCACGCCGCGCTCGCCGAGGCCAACTCGACCTTGCTCGTGCTATCCGGCGACGTGCCACTCGTGCGCGCGGAGACGCTCGGCGCGCTCATCCACCAGCATCGCACGCATCGCGGGCACGGCGCGGACTGTACGTTACTAAGCGTCAAGCTCGACGATCCGACCGGCTACGGGCGCGTCGTGCGCGACGACGAGGGCCGCTTCGAGCGCATCGTGGAGCAGAAGGACGCGACGCCCGAAGAGCGGCAGGTTAATGAGATCAACGCCGGCATCTATTGCTTCGAGACGCGCACACTCTTCTCCGCCCTGGCGCGCGTACAGCCGGTCAACGTGCAGAGCGAATATTATTTAACCGACGTGCCCGGCATCTTGCGCGCCGACGACGCGGACGTGAGCGTCTTTCTGCACACGGACGCGCGCGAAGTCTCCGGCATCAACACACGCGCCGAGCTGGCCGAGTTCGAGCGCATCCTGCGCCTGCGCACGCTGCGCCGGCTGATGCTCGATGCCGGCGTGACCCTGCTCGATCCGGCGCACACATACGTCAGCGCCGAGGCGCAGATTGGGCGCGACACGATTCTCTATCCAGACGTGCATATCGAAGGGCGCACCGTCATCGGCGAGGGTTGCGAGATACGCTCAGGCACACGCATCACCAACTCGCGCATCGGCAGCGGCGTCGTGATCAAAGATCATTGCGTGATCGTTGACTCGGAGCTCGCGGATCACTGCACGGTCGGCCCGTTCGCGCACTTGCGCATGGGCACGCAGATGGAAGAAGCAGCGACGGTCGGCAACTTCGTCGAACTGAAGAAGTCGCGTCTGGGGCGCAAAGCGAAGTCCATGCACCTCACCTATCTCGGCGACGCGACCGTCGGCGACAACACGAACATCGGCGCTGGCACAGTCACCTGCAACTACGACGGCAAACAAAAGCACCCGACCGTGATCGAGGACAACGTGAAGATCGGCTCGGACACGATGCTCGTCGCGCCGGTGCGCGTCGGCGCGCGGGCCGTCACCGCGGCCGGTTCGGTCGTAACAAAAGACGTGCCGCCCGACACGCTCGTGGCGGGCGTGCCCGCCGTCGTCAAGAAGCACTTAAACGAACAACCGCCGGCGGAAGAGATAACAGCAGTGACGAGTGACGAGTGACGAGTGACGAGTTAAGAAAAAGTTCTTGCTCGTCACTCGTCACTCGTCATTCGTCACTGCTTTCCTGAAAGGAAAGCAATACATGTGTGGCATTGTCGGGTATGTGGGGAACAAGCAGGTTGTGCCGGTCATCATTG
>JANMAD010000098.1:0-1569 GCA_031359515.1 Acidobacteriota bacterium
AAGTCTGGCTGCAAGGGCACGTGCTAGACCGCCGCGCCATGCAATCACGCTACGAAGGCTTCGACCGCACCTACGCGCCCGCACGCATGTGGGCGCAACTGCGGCGCAAGAATTAAGATAAGCATGGCTGGCATGAAGGGCATTCAATTCGTGACCGATGAGCAGGGCCAAAAGACTGCCGTACTGATCGATCTCAAGGAGTACGGGGAATTGTGGGAAGATTTTTACGATAGTCTCATCGCTGCGCAACGAGCCAGCGAGCCAAGAGAATCATTGGCAGAAGTTAAGCGAAACTTGCGGCGGCAAGGAAAGCTTCATGGCTGACTACCTCATGAGCTTGGACAAAATGCGGAAGCCCGCACGAAGTAAGGGCGCACACACACACACTTACTGCGTGCGTGTTTCCGCAACTGCGCAAAATTCTTTTCGCTGACATTTGCATGCGCGCTATCAAACGCACCGCCCTCGTCATCCTCATTCTCAGCGCCCTCTCTGCCGCCGGTCTCTACTTTTTCAATCAATACTGGATACATCGTTACGACGCGCTGATCGCGCGGCAGGCGAGCATCTACCGGCTCGACCCGCTCTTCGTGTGGAGCATCATCTATGAAGAGACCTACTTCCGGCCGTGGAAGACGGGCGACGCGGGCGAGGTCGGCTTGATGCAGGTAACGCCGACGGTCGCGCGCGAGTGGGCGGCGGAGACCGGCATGCACGAGTTCGAGCGGGCGATGGCGCGCGATCCCGCGAGCGTCCTGCGCGACCCGGAGCGCAACATACAGATCGGTTGCTGGTACTTGGAAAAAATCTCGAAGGACTATCGTGACGCGCCCGGCGCGGAGGCGCGCACGCTCGCCGCCTACAATGCCGGCCCGAGCCGCGCCGCCGAGTGGAATCACACCGAACAATCGCAACCACCGCTGACGGCCGAACAATTCATCGCGCGCATAGATTTTCCCACCACGCGCGCCTACGTCACACAAATCCTTGCCCGCTATCGCGCCATCAAAGCGAGTAGCCCGCAGGCTGATAAGCACAACGCCGGGCGCGCGGTCGGGGCGCGCCCGTGACCTACCGCGAACTGCTCGCGCGCAACGCGAACGTGCGCCGGCTGTGGACGGGGCAAGCCGTCTCCGAGATTGGCGACTGGCTCAACAACATCGCTGTGCTGGCGTTAGCGTTGACATTGGCCGGCCCCGGCCGGCAGGGCCGCGCCATCGCCGTCTATGCCATTGCGCGCCATCTGCCGCTGTTTCTGTTCGGGCCGGTCGCGGGTGTCGTGGTGGATCGGTTGGATCGGCGGCGCGTCATGATCACGGCGGATGTGGTGCGCGCCGCGCTCGCGCTCGGTTTTATTCTCGCGTTCAGGTTCTCGTCGCTCACACTCATCTACGCGGTCGGCGCGGCGCTCTTTTCGGTCTCCGCTTTCTTCAACGCCGCCAAGCGCGCCGCCATTCCGGTCATCGTCAACGGGCCGGACGAACTGCACACGACCAACTCGCTGTCTGCTTCGACGACCGCCGCCACCATCGCCATCGGCTCCGCGCTCGGCGGTCTCGTCGCCACCTT
>JANMAD010000119.1:0-14326 GCA_031359515.1 Acidobacteriota bacterium
CGGCATACGTGTCGCCGACGCCCTCGCGCCCGACGTGCTGCGCGCACGCATCGAACGCAATCTGACCGAAGCCAACCGCATCATCGAAGCTTACGGCGGCACGCCGCTCAAGGCCGACGAAGTCTTCGATCAAGTTGCGCCGCTCGCCGAACGCCTCGCGCCCTTCATCGCCGACACGATGCATTACATGAATCGCGCCGCCGCCGAAGGTCGCTCTATCTTGATCGAAGGCGCGCAGGCGACGCTGCTCGATGTGGATCACGGCACGTACCCGTTCGTCACCTCGTCCAACACGACTGCCGGCGGCGCGTCCATCGGCACAGGTCTCGCGCCGCACCACATCACCGGCGTGCTGGGCATCGTCCGCACCTACACGACCCGCGTCGGCGAGGGGCCGTTCCCGACCGAGATGCTTGAAGGCGAGGCCGAACTAGGACAACTCATCCGCGAGCGCGGGCGCGAGTACGGCGCATCAACGGGTCGCCCGCGTCGCTGCGGCTGGTTCGACGCCTTCGCCACGCGCTACGCCGCCGAACTCAACGGCTTCACCTCCGTCGCGCTCACCAAGCTCGACGTGCTGGACGCGCTCGACGAGATCAAAGTCTGCGTCGGTTATAAACTCGACGGGCGCACGCTCGAAACTTTCCCCGCCGTCGCCAATGACCTGCGCCGCATCGAACCCGTCTATGAGACGCTGCCCGGCTGGCAGACTTCGACCGTCGGCACAACCGAACTGGCCGATCTGCCCGCCAACGCCCGCGCCTACGTCGAATTTCTCTCGCGCGCCATCAACGTCGAGATCGGTCTCGTCTCCACCGGCCCCGAACGCGCGCAGACCATCCTCTGTCGCAACACCGCGCTCACTTCATGGCTCGCAGGCTGAAAACAGGCACGCTTGCCCGCACACATGCGCGCAGGTACAATGTGGCGTCCCAGCAACGGGCCGATAGCTCAGTCGGTAGAGCAGCTGGCTTTTAACCAGCGGGTCGCAGGTTCGAGTCCTGCTCGGCTCATCAATGGTGTTAACCAGCTAACGGGCATCTGCACAGATGCCCGTTTCTTTTCCTACCCTTACTTATGCTCCGTTAAATAGGATGATGCTTTATCATCTCGGCGCAGAAGTTCGTTAACATCGCGCCCCACGTGTAAGACTCAGGGCGCTTCCCTTTTATATCCAGAAGAGTGGTAATAGACTCGGCGGACATGAGCAAAGCGTTGCGGATAATTTGTTGGTTGGTCGCTGTGCCCGGTGCGCTGTTGGCCGCCCTGATTGTTTTGCCGGCCCCGGCTTATTACTTGTGGATGCTGGCGGTCGGTGTCAGCGAGTGGAGCGTCTGGCTGCTCGGCGCAGGTTTAATCGGCGCAAGCTGCGGCGGCGTAGCGTTGTTGATGGAACGACGCAACGCGGCGACGCGGGTCGCGTGCGCGTTGAGCCTCTGGACGATTGTTTGTGCGTGCGTGCCTATCGTTTCAGCTTACAACGTCGCCGCGCGTGCAGGCGTGCGCCTCTCGTGGAGTCGTTATCTGTTCGGGCCTGAGCAAGCGATGCCCGGCGTGACGCTCAATGAGCAGCGCGATGTGGAATTTGCCCGGCCGGAGGGACATTTGTTGCGGCTTGATGTGTACGAACCGCAGCGGTTGGCCGCAAGTGGCCGACAAGAGGACGCGCAAGCAAGCAACTCTCTGCCGGCCGTGATCGTGATTCATGGCGGCGCGTGGAGTCGCGGGGATAAAAGTGATTTTGTGCAATACGACCGCTGGTTGGCCGCGGGCGGGCGAGTGGTGTTCGATGTGGAGTATCGGCTGGCAAATAGCACGCAACATTTTCCGGCGCAGCTTGAGGATGTCTATAGCGCCATCGTTTGGGTCAAGAATCATGCGGCCGAGTATCACATCGATCCTGCCCGCATCGCGTTAATGGGGCGCTCGGCTGGCGGGCAATTAGCACTGCTCGCCGCCTACACCACCAACGACGCGCCGCCGCCGTCCGACTCCGGCGCTATGCCGGACACGCGCGTGCGGGCCGTTATCTCCTTCTACGGGCCGACCGACCTCGCGTGGGACTACACGCACCCCGGTCGTCCGGATGTGATCGACACGCCGCACACGCTGGAGAATTATTTGGGCGGCTCACCCACGACTGCGCCGCAAGTATATGCAGCGGCGTCGCCCATCGCGCACATCAACGCGCAGTCGCCGCCCACACTATTCATCCACGGCGGGCACGATCAACTCGTGCTGGCGGCGAACGTCGAGCGCATCATGCCCCGGCTAGCGGCGGCGCACGTGCCCTATACTTATGTCTATTTGCCTTGGGCCAATCACGGCTGCGACTACAATTTCGATGGCTTCAGTTCGCAGCTCATTCAGGCCCGACTCAGCAACTTTCTGGACACGTACTTGTAGCGCGCTCGGCTCAGCAATAGACGAAACAAGGCCGCCGATGCACAGACGTTTCTGCAAGGAGATCGCCGGCTGGTATGCGCGTGCGCTGTCAGACATTAATCTGCCCCTACTGGTGAACGACGTGGACGAGGCGCACCGTGCGGCGAGTTTGCGCTCACTCGTCATGCGCCGGCTCTGCGCCTGTTACGACACAGATCGTCGCCGCGCGGCCGCCAACCTGTGCGGCTTGAACGACATACTCGCCCGCTACAAATTCACCCCCAACGAGCGCACGCCGACGACGGAAGATGACGATGCGCTCGACCCGGAGTTGCCGGGCAAAGTCTTCGAGCAACTGCTGGCGCGCGGCCATGCGCAACCCGGCGCGTCGGCGCGCAAACAGACCGGCTCGTTCTACACACCACGCGAGATCGTCAACTACATGGTGGGCGAAACGCTCATCGCTTATCTGGCAGCGCAGTTGCACGAGGGCGCGCAGGCTGACGATGATCTGAGCGCACATCTGCGCGACCTGTGTACCAACGGAGCGTGTGTGCCCGATGCACCGGCACATAAGTTCTCCGCGCAGGAAGCAGCGCAACTTGTGGCCGCGCTCGCGCGTGTGCGGATACTCGACCCGGCGTGCGGGTCGGGCGCGTTCCTGCTAGGCATGTTGCAGCGACTCGTCTGCATGTTGGCCAAACTTGATCCGCACAACGTGCAATGGAAACGGTGTCAACGCGCACGTGTGCGGATAGCGATGCGTGCGGCTGCGCAAATTGCCGGTAACACGACTCGTGCGCGCACGCTCCGTATGCTCCGCGCACAACTAGCCGAGATTGAAACGATCTGCGCGCACGGCGAACCCGATTACGCGCGCAAGTTCTTTCTGCTGCAACATTGTCTCTACGGGATAGACATTCAACCCGACGCTGTCCGGCTCGCACGTTGGCGTTGTCACCTCGCGTTGCGCGCAGACCGGCGTACAGGACTCATGTCAAAGCGCGCCGGCAAGCGGCCGTTGCCTAAGCTTGCGCCGCACATTGTCGTGGGCGATGGGTTGCGCGGCAGCAGGCGACGCTTCGACATCGTGATCGGCAATCCGCCTTATCTCGGCGAGAAAGGGCACAAGGAGCTTTTTCGCGCCCTCGCTGCCACGCCTTTAGGTCGCAGGTTCTACACGGGCAAGATGGACATGTTCTACTTTTTCTTCCATCTGGGATTAGACGTGCTCAAAGACGATGGCCTGCTCGCCTTTATCACGACGAACTACTTCACGACCGCGACCGCAGCTAAAACTCTGCGCGCTGATCTGCAAGCGCGGGCGACTGTGTTGCGCCTGCTCAACTTTAATGAAGCGCGCCTCTTCGCGTCCGCGCACGGGCAGCACAATATGATCACGATCCTGCGCAAAGGGACAGACCCGACGCGCATCGCGCAGACGTACAGCACCGCGCGCAAAGGTTTCGTATCCCCGTCCGCGTTGGCCACGATCATATCGGGACGCGATCCGGCGACCGAGTATTTTGCTGTGCGCCAGCGCGAGCTTTACGCGGGCGCAGAACGTTGTCTCGTGCTGCGCGGCACTGCACGCGGCGCGGACGCAGACCTCTTGCCCGCCATACTCGCCAAGATGCAGACCAACGGCACGCCGCTCGGCCAACTCTTCCACGTCAATCAGGGCATCGTGAGCGGCGCGGACAAGGTCAGCCGGAAGCATGCACACACGCACGCACTGGCCGCGCAAACGGGCACGGGCATCTTCGTCGTGCCGGCTGACTACGCAACGCAACTTAAATTAAGCGCAGACGAGGCGCGCGTGCTGAAGCCTTGGTTTAAGAACTCGGATATACAACGTTGGACGACCGCGACCGGGACTGCACGGCGCGTACTCTACTTCGACCGCGTCGCGCGCGGTGGGCAGAAGATCATACGCGACTTGGAACGATTCCGGCCCATCTTGGAAAGACGTAGAGAGGTGGCGCGCGGCGTTATTCATTGGTGGCAGTTGCAGTGGCCGCGGGCGGAAAAGATTTTCACCGCGCCCAAGATAGTTGCGCCCCAACGCGCCGGCCGGAACGTCTTCGGTTATAACGAAATCTCATGGTTCGCCAGCGCGGATGTCTATTTCATCACCGATGCGGAGGCAGACCCGACGCGCCTGAAGATATTGCTTGCCTTGCTCAACTCGAACCTATATCTCCTGTGGCTGGCGCACAGAGGCAAACGCAAAGGCGCGCTGCTTGAGTTGTATCAGCAGCCGCTGGCAGCAGTGCCCGTCCCGCATGTCCCGCCGGAGATAGCGCTCGCGCTCGTCCGGCGCGTTGAGCGAATCATCGCAGCCTTGCGCGGCGACCCACAGGCGGACGTACGCGTGTTGGAACGCCAGATAGATGCGCTCGTCCATCAACTTTTCAACCTCACGCCTGAAGAGATTCGCGCGGTCGAAGCGGCGTACCTGCGTTAGCCACGCGCCGCCCGCCTGATCAGTTGCCGATATGGTTAAAGCTCACCGCGTGCGGTCGTAAGCCAGCACGTAGGGCGGCGGCGCAATGTCGGGCGGCAGACGCGGATCGGCGATTGGCATGCCCGCGGTCAAGCGCAACGGCAACTCGCCGGCCCAGACCGCGAGCGCGTAATCTTCTTCGTCATCCACCGGCGGCCCCGTGCGCACTTTCGCCGACGCCTCTGTGAGCGCAACGGCCAATACAGTCGTCGCATTCAACTCCTGCCGGTTCGGCTCGCGCACCTCCGCCCAACGCCCCGGCACGACCTGTTCGGTGAACGCGCGCAACGCCGTCAACTTCTCCGCTTCATCCTCGACCGCACGCGCCCGGCCAAAGACGACCACCGAGCGAT
Organism: Acidobacteriota bacterium; assembly: GCA_031359515.1. Taxonomy (GTDB): domain Bacteria; phylum Acidobacteriota; class Blastocatellia; order Pyrinomonadales; family Pyrinomonadaceae; genus QHXQ01. Next base: position 5,245 of record JANMAD010000119.1, read on the forward strand.
AGTTGATCGAATGATGAAACGCGGAGCGCGCCAGCACCAACGCGTCCACCAGCGTCACCGTCACACACAGATCGACACCCGCGCGCAAAGCTTTCAGCATCCGACTCGCGCGCGAGCCATGCAGATACAACGTGTCGCCCGCGCGTGCGTAGCCGGTCGGGATGACGTATGGCTGCCCGTCCAGCACGAAGCCCACGTGACAGACAAACCCCTCGTCGAGAATCGCGTTGACCGTTTCGCGCTCGTAATGCCCGCGTTGCGGCAAACGCTTCACAGTATTCCGCTCGGTCTGCGTGAATGTCTCCATCTCTGCTTTGCGCTCCCGGTTACTTATCGTCAATCAGCATGCTGCGGCCATTTTTAAGGGCTGTGCATCATGCGCGTCGCGACTTGACTCTAGCAGGAATTGGCCTGAAAACAAGTACCAATTAGTTGCAGTAGGCAGTGCCAATTATTACGCCGCACGGACGGAGGATCACGCATGGCTAAACGCGCGACTACAGTGCCCTACACGTTCGTCAATCTCGACCCGGCCGCGGGCGTGCCGCTCTACCGGCAACTCTACAATGAGCTGCGCAACGCGATCCTGACCGGGCAACTGCGCGCGGGCACGCGCCTGCCGTCCACGCGCGAACTCGCGGCCGATCTCTCGCTCTCGCGCAACACAGTGCTAAATGCTTTCGACCAATTGTTGGCCGAAGGCTACGTCGAAGGCCAAGTCGGTTCGGGCACTTATGTCTCCCGCGCGCTGCCCGACGAACTGCTGCACGCACGCGCGCAAGGTCAACGCGCCCCGCGCCCGCAACGCAAAGGGCGCACGCTCGCGCGCCGCGCCGAACCGTACTTGCATGTGCGCATCAACGTCTCGCGCGATCCCACACAGACACGCCCGTTCCGGCCGGGCACGCCCGCGCTCGACGCTTTTCCCCACGCCCTCTGGTCGCGCCTGCTCGCGCGCCGTTGGCGCAAGCCGGCGCGCGATCTGCTCGGTTACACGGAGTCGGGCGGTTATCGTCCTTTGCGCGAAGCGATTGCCGCATATCTCGGTGCGGCGCGGGCGGTGCGCTGCGAGGCGGCGCAGGTGATCGTCGTCGCCGGCTCACAACAGGCGCTTGATCTGATCGCGCGCCTGTTGGTTGACGAAGGCGATACGCTATGGCTGGAAGAGCCGGGCTATCTGGGCGCGCGGGCCGCTTTCACCAGCGCGGGCGCGCGGGTCGTGCCGGTCAACGTGGATGATGAAGGCTTGGATGTAAGCGCGGGCGAGAGGTTAGCGCCGGACGCACGTCTGGTTTACGTCACCCCGTCACATCAATATCCGCTCGGCGTGACGATGAGTCTGTCGCGCCGGCTCGCACTCCTTGAATGGGCGAACCGCGCGGGCGCATGGGTGTTGGAGGACGACTACGACAGCGAGTATCGCTATGCGGGCCGGCCGCTCGCGGCGTTGCAAGGCCTAGATGCCGAAGGGCGCGTGATCTATCTCGGCACGTTCAGCAAGGTCTTGTTCCCCGCGTTGCGGCTGGGCTACTTGGTCGTGCCGCCCGACATGATCGAGGTCTTCACGAACGCGCGTGGCTTAGCCAGTCGTTTCTCGCCGACCATCGAACAAGCGGTGCTAGCGGACTTCATCAACGAAGGTCACTTCGCCCGCCACATACGCCGCATGCGCGCACTCTACGCCGAACGGCAGGCCATATTGCTCGCCGCCGCCGCGCGCGAGTTAACCGGGCTGCTCGACATACGCCCCGACCCGGCCGGCATACACCTCGTCGGCTGGCTGCCCGCAGGTGTTGACGACACAGCGGCCGCGCAAGCGGCCTTTGCGCACGGCATAGACGCGCAGCCGCTCTCCTCCTTCCGCGACAAACGCGGCGGGCGCGGCGGACTCTTGCTCGGCTACGCCGCTTTCGACGAACGCCAGATTCGCCACGGCGTCCATCAACTCGCGCTCGCACTGAAGACTATGCCGCGCGCTAGCAACTAAGTCGTGGCGCTGCCTTCCTACTTTGCGTCTTTGCGCCTTTGCGTGATGTTATTCTTTTGTATGTAGGATTCTTACGCAAAGGCGCAAAGGTAGCTGGCGAGGCAGACTCATTCACGTCGCCATAGTTGTTGTGAAGGCACGCGGAGGGCGCGGTTGAATTTGCTGGACGAGTTTTCCCACGCGATGAGCGCGGTCAACTCGATGATCTCGTCGTCGTGGTAAAACTCGCGCAGGCGCGCGAACTGTTCGTCGCTCACGTCGCGGCCCGTGACGGTCATCGCGTCGGCATAAGATAGCGCGGCGCGCTCCGCTTCCGTATAGAGCGGGCTGTTGGTGTAATCGTTGAGCGCATCTATCTTCTCTTTCGTGACGCCGTGCGCGCTGCCCACGGCAGCGTTGATGTCCTGTCAAAACTCGCAGCCGTTCCACCACGCTACGCGCCGGTTGATGAGCGCTTGCAACGGCGCAGCGATTAAACCCGACTCGTCCAATCCCTGCCACATCGCCCGCACGCCGCGGAAGATCGCGGGCCGCCGCGCGTACAGCAGATGATTCAACAAAGGCGCGCCCCAATGTTTCGCCTGCGCCGCGAAGACGCGCTTTATGTAACCGTCAGTCTGTTCCGGCTCGACGCCTTTGATGCGCGCCATCGCTGTCACCCTCAGACGCTCGCCGCGTCATCTACTGCGGCTACCGTCGCGCACGCTGGCCCGCACTGCGCCTCTACGCCACCGACCGATGCGCGCGGACGCAGCACCAACTCGCCGCCGCAATTCGGGCACGCCGCGCTCATCGCCGCCGTGCATTCAGGACAGAACGTGCATTCGTAAATGCAGATATGCGCCGCCGCATCGCGCGTCAGCGCGCGGCCACATTTTTCACAACCGTCTTTCATCAATAAAGCCATCACAAGCATCCTCCATCACACAAGCTCAGAACAGACACGCGCCGTGTTCGGGCGCTTCAGCCGGTCGCTATCGTAACGCAACTCCGCCCGTTGACAAGCACCATATTAACCTGCGCCGATGAGGCCACTAAGCCGCGTGTCAATTCAGGATGAACTCGATCTCTTCGCGCAGCCGACCCGTCTGCTGGCTGCGCTTGATCTCGATGGCGCGCACGCGCGCCGCCACGTCGAGCAAGCTGGCGACGTTGCCGGAGAAGAACTCCTGCGATGGCTCGGGCGGCGCGGCGTCGTTCTCGGCTTGCGCGCCCTTGCGCTCTTGCCAGTAAGCCTTGATGCGTTGCGCGTCGAGCCGCGCAAAGACCTGATCGAACGATTGCTTGCGCTGATCGAGTCGGATGACGGCTAACTCATCAAGCGCGTTCATGCCCGTGCGCGTGTCGCCAACCGCGCGCGTTTGCGGCGGCGCGTTGAGCATCGCTCCCAGCAACTCCGCATTATTCGCGACGATTAACTCGCGCCCGTTGAGTGCGTAACAGAGTTGCCGGCCCAACATCGGCAGCGTGAGCGTGCGTATACGTTGGCCGCCGTCCGTCCATTGCAGATCGGCATTGACGCCCGCGATGGTCAGACGGCTTTGCGCGAGTTGCGCCATAGCACGCTCGAATGCTGTGCGCTCAAGATTGGCCGGCGCGGCGAGCGTGAGCGCGGCGGCGCGGCGAAATTCGACAAAGAGCGGCCCCGCATGCGTCTCTGGACTCGCTGCTGTCGCGGCATAGAGCGGACGCGCGGGCGCGAGCGCGCGTTGCAACTCGGCGACGAGACCGCGCTCGGTCGCAGCGCGCAACGCGCCATCGTAGCGCGTGTCGTTCGCACGCAGCCGCGCATCAACCGGATCATCAATCAGACGATCATAGCCCTGATCGAGATAATCATAACCGTTGCTATAACCGGCTTCGCCCTCGCCCTCAGCCATGAAATCAGAGTCATCGTAAGATCGCCAACTCCAATTCTCGCCGCTCCCGCCGCCGTCATCCGCCGGCGCGCGGTCAAGCAGCGTGTTGCGCAACAGCGCGCCCGCCCCGTCGTCCGCCAGCGCACGCACTTTGTAGTAAGGCGCGTCCGACGGCATCAACGCGGCCAGCCGCGCGGCATCCGGCGCAGGCAGCGACGTTGCGGGGCGCGTCGTCTGTCCGCTTAACAGAAAACTCCTATGCTCGATCCATTTGCCCTGTTGTATCTCAAGATCGAACAGCCCGGCGCGCAGTGTCTGCAACTCTGCCACGTTGCGCTGCACCCAGTAGCTCTTGAAATACCAATCGCGATTGAGCGCAGACTGATCAACCCAGACGGTGGCCAGATGCGGCGCAAGCTCACGGCTGAGCGTCTGAAACGCAGGCTCGTCGGCGAGGCGATCCTTTTGCGCCCGCCCGTTGATGTTGGCGAGCGTGCGCAACAGCAGCTGCTCGTCCGTCGCCAGCACGAAGCGCCCGCGCGCCCAGGCGAACGCCAGCACTTGTCGCTCGCGTCCAAGATCAACTTCCGCCTCGCGCCGATAATAGCTCGTGCCGTCCGGCAACTCCGTCTCTTCAAAACCATCCTTGTGCGTGAAGAACACGGCCGCCGCTGCTTGCTCTTCCCCCATCGGTGCGACGAGGACGAGATCGAGCCGCCCGATGTCGTAGATGGCGACGGCCGCTTTGCCCTCGGTCGCGGCGGCGAGCGTGCCCGCGTCGAGCGTAAAGCCGAGCGCGTCGTTGTACTCCGTCCAACGTTCGGCGAGTTTGAGCGCGAGATGACGGCGCGCGAACTGTTGAAAGTTAGTGCTACTGAGGAGTTGCTGTTTGACCGTAGATTCGTCCCACAGTTTGACGAGCGCGGGTAAATCCGCGCACTGCGCATAGACAAGCACGCCACGCGGCAGATCGGCCGCGAGCGCATAAGGGCCGCGCGCCTCCCGCGCCGCACGCGCATAAGCGATCACACTCAAGCACGCGACGAGCGCGCACACCGCGCTGACTATCATGCGCGTGCGCTTATTCGCTCCACGCTTTCTTTTGTTACTCATGACGTTGCCTTGTTCGCGCACATTTATCTCTCATCCACGCTGAAGCGTTGTTGCGCCCCATCCCAGCTTAAATATTCAGTACGCATGGCAAGCAATTTCACGCGCTCTGCGGGGCGCGTGCGCCAATGCGCGGCGAGCGCGTGCCATGCGCCATCGGTCTCAAGCCAGTAGGTGTAGAGCGGTGCGACGCCCTCGTACTTGATCACTTCGTCAACCGTTTCGAGTTGCAGGAGCGGCGCGCGGCCAGTTGTGGCGGGCATGGCCCGGTAGCGCGTCGTCGTGCGCTCTTTGACCGCGTTCCAGTCCGCGCCGCGATAACCTGCGACCGGTTTGATCTCTTCTTCCGTAAATTCCGCTACCTGTGCGAGCGTGCCGTCTATCAACTTCAGCACCCGCGCCTTACGCACGTAGGTGATCGCATCGCCCGTGCTTTCGTGCAGCACCAACTCGTGCGTGCCGGGTTTGCACAGTTCCACTACCTCAAGCCAATCGCGATACGGGTAATCCTCGGAGCGCAGCCAGGCCGACAATGCCGCACGCAACTGCCAGCCGCATTCATCGCGTTGCAGGACGAGCGCGGCCGGTTGCTCGAAGCGCACGAAGGTGAGCAACGCTTCCAACTGGCCGTCGCCATCCAGATCGGCATAACGCACCTGCGCCGCAGCCGCGCGCTCCGGATATTCACGGTCGCGCTCATAATCGTAATAGACATGCGCCACGCCGGGGCGCAGATAAAGTCGCCGCCACGTCTCGCGGCGCACGCCCACATCCTCGCTCTTGAGCGCGCCGAGGATCGTCTCCGGGCTGGCGAAGTAATTTTCTGCCATACACCGGGCCGAGACGGGTGTGCGCGTCGTGCGCTGCGGCGTGAACGTGAACAGACCGGTAAGGAGACTGTAAACGAAGACCGCGAGCAGACTGATGACGAAGCCGACCGTGAATGCGCCGATGCGCGAACTCCAACGCCACATACCGAGACCTCCCTTGCCATCACAGGCGCGCGACGAAACGCGTGTCCACCGCCAACGCATGCTTGTCTGTCCCAGCGGATTGCATCGCTTGCAAGCGAGCGCTACGTGCCGCGCTCGCGCGTCGCTCCGTATCGCTGGCGAGCAAAGCGAATCGCGCACGCTCGTACGCCGCCGCGCGCTCCCATTCACCCAACGCTTCGGCCGCCGCCGATAACGCGCCAAGCAACTCGCGCCGCACCGCCAACGAGCGCGCCTGCGCACGCACCGCTAAGGTTTGATATGCAGCGTTGCTTGCTGCGGCAACGTCTTGTCCGTCCGCGTCGCCATTGTGCTGCGCGTCCGCATTGACGGATTGTGTGTCATCACGCGTTACGTCGGCTTGCGTTTTACTGTTGGCCTGTAATCCAGTATCACGCTCGGCCAAACGCAGCGCGGCGCGCGGCCGATTCGTGGCCATGTAAACGCGCATCAACTGCCGCGCCGCTTCACCTTCAACCAGACCAAACGCGGGCCACGGATCAACGCTCCGACCGGTTGTGAGCGCGCCGAGCAAACTTGTGCGCGCGGTCTCGACTTGACCGTCCTGTTGTGCGAGCAGCGCGCTGAAAGCGTAAAGGTACGCATTCGGATTGGTTGCGGTGAGTTGACTGATGGCTACGCATGCCTCCGCACCGTGCTTTGCGCCTACGAGCGCCAGCGCCTCTAGCGCCGGCGTCATTTCGCTGTCTTTCGTTTGCGCCGCAACGCCCGCGCGCAACGTCGCCCATGCTTCCATTTTGTCGCCGACGATCTCCGGTGCGAGCCACACCGCCTGCCAACGCGCGCGGCGTGTCGCCGTGCGATCCGCGATGATCGCGGCGAGACCGGCGAGCGCGTCCGCCTGTCGCCCGTGCGCGGCCAGCAGGCGCACCAACTCGATGCGATTGGTCTCATCTGCGGGCGCAAGCTCGCGCAGGCGTTGGCGATAATCAACCGCTACGTCGAATAGCCCGGCCGCCGCCGCTGTGTCCGCGGCCAGCATGAGCGCGCTGTTGAGATCGATATTGTAAGCAGCGGCGGGCAACTCGACGCCCGTCTCCGCGACCATGTAAGGCTTGAGCCAACGGGCGGCGGCAAGCGTGGCCTCTGCGGCGGGGCGCGATTCTTCCTGCCCTAGCTCAATCATCAATTGCAATAGTGCACGACCGCGCGCCTCGTCATGCGCGTTGAAGGCGATGCGCGCGAGCGCGGCAAAACGCGGCGCATCGTATTGCGCGAGTGCGAGCGCACGTGTGTAGGCGGCAGCGAGTAATGCGTCCGCTTCCGCGCCGTGCCCTTCCGCGCGCAAGAGCGCAACCGCCTCGTTCAAGCGCGCGGTGTCCGGCGGCTTGACGGCTGCGAGTTGCGTCCTTGTCTCGACGCCGACCAGACGCTTGAGCGCGGCGATTGCCTGCGCCTTTCGCCCGCCGCGCAAATCCAGCCGCGCCAGCGCAAGTCGCAGCCACACCGGGCGCGCATAACGTCCCTCTAATGCCTGTTCGATCTGCTTGCTCAACGCACGCGCTTTAACCTCGTCGCCGGTAGCGAGCAAGTAAGTCAGATATTGCTGTTGCCACGTGAGCCGTGCGCTCGTCGGGTCAGAGATTTTGAAATCGTTCTCGTGATCGAGCGCCTCTTCGGCTTCGTCCGCGTGCCAATGCTTTTGCAACTGCTCGTTGTAATCATAGTCGCGCTCGTAACTGCTCAAGCCTGCGCTACGCGCCAGCAACAACTCGTAGAACGCGCCCTCATCACGCCGGGCGACGAGCGATTCCGTCACGATCAATTCGGGCAACGCGACGCTCGCCGGCACGTCTGCGCATAGCTCGCGGAAGAACGCTGTCTGCGCTTCATTCGCCGCCGGCAGATGCGCGTGCGCCGCCGCAGCGTGCGCATCAGACTCAACGCGCGGTGCATCCGCCTCAACATCCGCCGCGCCCGCTTGCGACGTGTTGAACGAACGGCTCAACTCGCGCAGCAGCGGTTTATAGTCGGCGAACTGCTCGCGCTCGTCGCCACTATAAGTATTCCGCTCGTCCTCGCTCGCGCCTTTGAGCTGCGCGGCTATGATAGGTAACAACTCCGTGCGCGCTTCCGCGGCCAACCCGTGCGCGACGAGCGTGCGCAGATAGAGCGCGCACGCTTCCCGCGCAGGCGCGTCGCCCGCGATGAGTTGTCGCCACTCGGCGCGGGCGCGCTCGCGTTCGCCGTGCGCGAAGAGGGCCGTGCCGATGTCGGCGCGCAGTTGTCGGTCGTCCCGTTGCGCGGCAAATGCGAGTTGCAGATGTGCGAGGGCGCGGGCCGCATCGTGTTGCGCCAGATACCAGCGACCCAGCCGCGCCTGTTCGGCGGCGTCGTGCGGCCGGTTCTCAATCAGCGCAGGCAAGAGCGCGCGGCTCTTGCGCCGCTGTTCGGCTTCGTCCGCTTGATAGAGCCATTGCCCGTAACGCGCGGCGAGTTGGAACCAGTCGTCGCCCACGAGTTGCCGCTTCGTGTCGGCGCGCTGTGCGACAAGCTCGCCGATGGGTTTGTATTGCAACGCATTGACGAAATAAGTTTCTCTATCGGCTGCTGCCTCACCGAGCGCGAGGCTCGCTTCGGCGTTGCGCGCGAATTGCCACGCGAGCGGCAAAGACGCGTGCGCAATCGCGTCGTGCGCCAACGCGCCTTCGCCCTTGGTCAGCAGGAAATTGATCAACTGTAGGTGATGCGCGGACGGCTGCTCGGCACGCTGTTGCAACTCCGCGCGACCGGTGGGGCCGGTCTCCAATAACGCGGCGAAGTAGCGCGCGATGAGCGCGTCATCCGGCCCGGACGTTTGTTGCGCGGGCGGTGTGCTTGTCTGTTCGTAATACGCGCGCAATGCCGCCAACTCGCGCGCATCTTCACCTGTGAGGCGCGCATACTCGGCGCTCAGTTGCGCATAGTTGAAACTGCTGCGCGCGGCGTCGCGCCCCTGCTCCACGTCCAACAGTTCGACGATGCGCGAGAATGCGCCCGCCGCGTTGTAGAAATCCACGAGCGCGTGCAGCCGCGCGTGATATTGCTCCGCATCAGCCGCCGCATAGGCCGCGTCCTTTTGCGCAAGCAAAATCTTTTCTTCGAGCGCGCCTAAGCCCGCGCGGCGACTCAGA
>JANMAD010000126.1:0-6935 GCA_031359515.1 Acidobacteriota bacterium
TTGGAGTTGGCGCTGGTGCAGTTGGACGAGAGGCGATAAGAAGGAAAGCTTATCTTGGTTGCGTGCAGCGCGCCGCACACGCGGATTGGGCTAACCGCCCGAATTGAGATGCTAGTTGCGGCTCTAGCTGTAAGCCCTCCCGTTATCTTGATTCGATCTTCGTCGCAACACCATAGATACCATTATGCCCGACCCAACCATTGATGCCGCCACGATTGTTACCAATTAGGTATCTGCCCTGATTCATAGCTTTTATGAAGTGAAGATAGTCGTTGCCCTTCACCCGAACCAAGACAATATCGCCGACGGATAATCCTTCCGGATCGCAAGGCTCAACTGTAACTAGATCGCCATCATTCACCTTGCCCTTCATAGAATGACCACGCGGACGGATTTGTACCACCTCGCCATTCTTCAGTTTCTCGATTGCAAATTTAGCCCAACTCATCTTAGATATACGAAAGCGATCTAACTCTCTTTGCGCGGTTGCTCACCGCGCAGTTGGCCGTCGCTCTTATGTATCTGCTCCGTCGCAAAGGTGATCTCGGAGTTAAGTTCGCCGCCGATCAGCACCGCTGCGCCGGTTAGGTAGAACCAGAGCATGAGGATGATGACTGCGCCGAGCGAGCCGTAGGTAGCGCTGTAGGAATCGAAGAAGTGTAGGTAGAGGCGAAAGGCGAATGAGACGAGCAGCCAGAGCAAGACGGCCAGCACCGAGCCGGGTGTGATCCACGCCCACTTGCGCCGCGCCTTCAAGTCGGGCGCGATGTAATAGATCAGCGCGAACGCGCCCAGCACGAAGGCCAGCACGAGCGGCCATTGGAGAATTTTCCACGTGGTCGTGAAGACGCTGCCGAACATCATGTGCGCCGCAATCGCGTCCGCGATATACCCACCGAACAAGACCAGCACGAGCGCGGACAGGATGAGCAGCGAGAGCGCGATGGTCAGCACCATTGCGACGAGCCGCACCTTCCACCAAGAGCGCGTCTCCTTCACCTCGTAAGCCACATTGAGCGCGGCACAGATCGCGCCCATGCCGTTCGATGCCGCCCACAACGCCGCCACCAAGCCGAACGATAGTTTGCCGCCGCCGCTCGCCTTGCTCACTTCGTCAACGGTCGAATTAATCAGCGCGCTCGCCTGCCCGGGCACAACTGTGCTGAGGTAGCCGAGCAGTTCGCCGCGCAGTTCCGTGCCGGCTTGCGCGAAATAACCGAGCAATGAAGTGAGAAAAAGGAGGAGCGGAAAGAGCGCGAGCAGGAAGTAGTAAGAGAGTTGCGCGGCGCGGCCGAGGATGTCGTCGTCTTCCATCTCGGCCCAGACGCGCTTGGCGAGTTGCCCCGCGCTCAGCCCGCCCAGTCGCCATAAAGACGCCGCCATCCCTTCGCCTCCTTGTTCGCTCGCGCGGCGTACGCTATCTGATCATCGTGCCGGTGCGTCCCCAGCGCGTGTTCTGGATAAAGTCGGACAGGAAGAAACTCGTGGGCTTGCTCTCGTCGTAAGACCAGTAGATGAACATGGCGCGCCCGATGATCAAATCGCGGGGAACGAAGCCCCAGAAGCGACTATCGAGACTGTTATCGCGATTGTCGCCCATAACGAAATAGCTATTGTCGGGCACGATGATGTAATTCCGGCCGCGCACGCGGAACGTGTCGTATTCGGCTATGTCATAACCGTCGTCGGTTCGTTGCTCGCGCGTGCGGAAAAAGATCGTGTACGGCCCTTGGCCCTCGGGCGGCGGACTGGCGAGCGGTTGCAGCGGCATCGCGGTGCGCGGGTTGGTGGGCGGAAAGCCGTAGCCGGGGTCTTTGACCGTGATGATATGTTCGGGCAGCGGCTGGCCGTTGATATATACGTTTCGCCCCTTCAGTTCGATGCGGTCGCCGGGCAGACCGATCACGCGCTTGACGTAGTTGGTGACGAAGGGGCGGTTGTTCGGGTCTTGATCGACGAACTGGATCGCGCTCTCCGTCTGATCGTTGGCCAGCCCCTTGTTCTGATCGCCGGGAAACTTAAAGACGATGATGTCGCCGCGCTTGATGTCGCGTTGCGGCAGGAACGGCAGATGCGGCCCCGGCGCGAAGATGAACTTGTTGACGAGCAGATGATCGCCGATCAAGATCGTGTTCTGCATCGAGCCGGTCGGCACTTTGACGGCCTGCACGACGAACGTCATGCCGAAGAGCGCCATGATGGCCGTGACGACCAGCGACTCGAAATACTCGCGCCAGACCGAACGTGGCGGCCCCGGCGGTGGCGGCGGTGGCTCAACCGCCTTCTCCGCGGCGGGCTTGCGCTCGGCCTTCGCTCCCGTGCCGTTTGGCGCACCCTTGTCCACCACCGGCTCTGCAATCACGCGTGCACTTGAATTATTGCCCATACTGTCAGCATCGTAGAGAACCGCCACACCCCGGTCAAGTGGGAAAGAGTAGGCAGTAGGCAGTAGGCGGTAGGCAGTTGTGAACAATTTTAAACGCGCCGCCCGATAATCATTGCCACTTCCTTCTTTTTCTGCCTACCGCCTACTGCCTACTCTCTCCTTCCGTTTCGAGTTGCTTCAGCGCATGGCAGGCGGCGTCGGTCTCAGCGGCCTTGATGGTCGGCCCCGTGCCGCGCGTGGTGTGCTCGTTCCAGCAGACTTCGACAAAGAAGATGCGGCTGTGCGGCGGCCCTTCCGTCTCAATGACGTTGTAGGTAGGCGTGCCGCGATAGAGCGCCTGCACGCGCTCCTGCAAGAGCGTCTTATGATCGGCGGCGGCGGCCGATTCGGGACTCACGGCCTCAAACTCCGGCGCGAGCGCGCGGCGGACAAAAGCGACGGCCGCGTCGAAGCCGCCATCGAGATAGACGGCGGCCAACACGGCCTCAAACACGTCCGCGAGTAAAGCACGCTTGCGCCGTCCGCCCGTCTTCTCTTCTCCGCGCCCGACGCGCAGGTGCGCACCGATGCCGAGCCGCTTGCCGACGCGCGCCAGCGTCGCCGTGCTGACGAGCCGGTGCTTCATGCGCGAGAGATCGCCTTCGGTGAGATGGGGATGCGCGCTGAACAGATCGTGCGCGATGACCAAGCCCAGCACCGAGTCGCCGACGAACTCAAGCGCCTCGTTGTGCAGATGGCGCGCATGTTCCTCTTCGCCGGGCTTGACTTGTTCGTGCGCCCACGAGCGATGCGAGACGGCGCGCTCCAACCATGTGCGCTCGCGGAACGTATAGCCAAGCGCCGCTTCGAGCGCGGATAGATCGAGGGCGACCGGATCAGTTTCTTGCACGATGCACGCGATTGTAACAGACGAGTCGGCAGGCGCGAGAGAAGATTTGTCCGGCTCAGGCTTACGCCGCGCTCAGTTCTCCGGCAGTGGTTTGCTAAGGACGCTGGTGAGTAGTTCATTCAGCCCTGTGGTCGAGTTGTCATGGCGCGCTTTGTAGAGCGCGGTCAACTCTTGCAACCAACGCGCGCGGGTGGCGTTGTACTGCGCATCGCCCTGACTGAGCGCGAGCGCACGGGCGTAGGCATCAATCATGCGCTCCAGCACGGGGAAGATTTTGGCCAGCGCGACCTGGCTTTCAGGCGTGGCCTCTCTGGTCGCGAAGCGCGCGGCGAAGTCCTGCGCGAGCGGCTCGTACTCGCTCTTCGCATATGCGGCGGCGAGGCGCGCATAGACGGTCGGCGCGTGTTTGATCGCGCCCTCGCTGAGCGCGGCTTTGCGCAAATAGGCGACGGCTTCGGCGGGCGTGTCTTTTAAGATGAGATCGCCGATGACGAGATTGAGATAAGCAATCGCATCGGCGGGGCCGGCGAAGGGCTTCCAGTCGGTCGTCTGTTTGCCGGCCTCAAGTTGCGCCATGCTTTGGCGCGCGAGCGCGAGCGCACTAGCCCGCACCGCTTCATCGCCCGCGCCGGTGGCGAGATAGGCGGCGGAGGCGAGATCTAGTAACGTCTTGATGTTCTCCGGTTCGTCCGCGAGCGCCAGTTGGCCTGCGGTGTAAGCCTCGCCGTACTTCTTCTCCGTGTAAAGCAATTGCTGGAAGCGCGCCTTGCGCACCGCCCGCTCGTACAGCGCGACCCACGGGCGCACGTAAGCGGCGTAGTCATCGTGCGGATACTGCGCCAGATATTCCTTGCCCGCTTCGTAAGCCGCGCGCTGATTCTGTTTGATGTTAGCGCGCCAGCGCTCGTAGAGAGTGGCCTGCGCATCCGTGAGCTGCGCCGGCGTGGGCACAGCGGTCTGTGCGTGGGCCAATGCCGCACAGCACAGTAGCGCCATGAGCAGACACATAACTACTCGCCCGGCGAGCCGAGCGGGCAAGGTGGACGGCGTTTGTGGTTGAGTGTTACGAGCTAACATCGGGCAATGCTTGTGACAGACCGGGCGCGGCTGTTTAACGCAAACGCCGGACGCATCGTCAGACTGAACGATACATCCGGCGTTTGTTCATGCGACCAGAGCGCTTGAGAACAGTTTAGTGGTGCCGCTTCACCGGCGGCTTCTTCGTCATCGGCGTTGGCTTCGGCGTCGCGCTCGTGGTCGGCTGCGCCGGCTTGGGCTGCACAGGCTGCGCGGTCATGGGCGACGCGGTTGTCGTGGGCGGCGTCGTCATAGGCGGCTTCGTGCCGGTTGCGCCGTCACCGCTAGTAGCTGCAGGCGTCTCTGCCGGCAGCGTGGTGATAGGTTCCGTCATCAGCAATGGCTTTTCCTTAATGGACGCTACTATCTCATTTAAGCCCGCCTCTGAGCCGTTATGCTGCTCTTTATAGATCGCAGTCAACGTCGCCAGATAGGTGGCCTTATCCTTCTGCTGCTCGGGCTTCGTGCTGAAGGCCACCGCCCGCGCGTAAGCGTCAATGATGCGGGCAACGGTTTGATTTATGTTGGCCAGCAGCAGTTTGCTTTCGTTGTTCACCTCTGTGTAGGTCTTGTACTTTTCAAACTGCTTCTGATACTCATCCTGATATGCTTTGGCCAAGAGATAGTACGTCGTTGGCTCTTGCTTGGAAGGAGTGTTCGCCTGCGCAGCTTTGACTAAGTGTGGCACTGCCGCTGTCATATTACTGTTCGTTACTTGGGCCGCGCCGATCACATACTCCATCCAGTCTTGCGCCTCTTCTTTGGTGGGGAAGAGATAGCTATCGGCTGTCTTGCCCGCTTGCATAAGCTGTAGCGCCTGCTGCGCTAGATTTTGGGCATCGGCGGACAATGCCGTGTTCTTCGCCACAACTCCTTGGTAAGCAGACCAAGCACCTATGATCGCGACTTTCACGTCGTCCGGATTCTTAGCCAGAATTTCTTTCGCGGCCGAGACCGCCTCAGGCCACTGTTTTGCTTGATAAGAATTCGCCAGTTTACTCTGGACGGCCAGATCGCCAACTGCCTTATCGTAAACATCAATGAACTTCTGCACCGCCTTCGAGTAAGTGTCGTTGCAAGCAGTGCCGTACTTTTGGATGTAAGTTCCGGCCACTTCGCGGGCGTGCTTCTGCGCGGCGGCGTCGCCCTTCTTGCTATTGTAATAATCTGTGTACATGTCCGTGCGCGCCTGCTCTTCGCAGATGGGCTGCGCGGCGGGCGCGGCGGGCGCAGTTTGCGCGAGTGCGGGCAGCGCGAATGCTGCCGCGAGCGCAGCCAGACTGAGGAGTCGAATCATCGTCTTCATTGTGGGTAGTCCCTCCAAGCGAGCTTCGTCGGCTGAAATAATTTCGGGGGCGCACGTCGTCGGCCTTCCCGCGGCGCGTGTCTCTCAGATGCGTCGGTGGTGCGCCTAGTTGCCGCTCATCTAGCGAGCGACGAACCGGCTGAAGTCGTTCCAACGGGGGAGCGGTCACGCATTGGCTTGCGAATTTTTCGGGTGCTTCGACGACGCGATGCGCCCGTGATACTGCATCAGGCGACCGAAAAGTGTCAAGCGGGAAAACACAGCGGGCGCACGTCGTTCGCCACACTCCTATAGCCGGCCCAAAGACACCGCGCCGCACGCTTTTGTTCCATCGAACAAGGCGCGCGGCGCGGTGTCTCTCGTGTTGTAATCAGACTACAACTTTATTGGGGTTCATTCGGATGCACGCGGCGCGGACGCAAGTCGCTGCCGACGGGCGGCGGTGTCTTGACCGGCGTCTGGGCCGGCTTCGCTGCCGGCTGCGGCGCGCTGCTCGCGGGCTTCACGTTCGTGCCCGCCGGACTTGGCTGCACGGCGCGCAACGTGGGCTGGACGTTATTACCCGCCGCATCGTTCGTTGTCTCAACCGGCGGAGCGATGCCAGCCGCTTCGCTGGCGGCGGCGGCATTCTCTTCCGCTTCCTCTTCGTTAACGGCTGCGGCAGCGGCGGCGTCAAGCCGTGGGCGCGGCGCGAGTATGTCTGGCGTCAGCGTGTACTGCGGTTTGTTGCCGCGTTTGCCAAAGCGATAAGCGAGCGACTTATAGATTTGTCCGGCGATCCAGACCGTCGCATGCTGGCGCGCATCAGGGCCGCGGCCGACGACAGCGATGGCAAGTTGCGGGTCTTCGACCGGCGCGTAAGAGGTGAACAGCCCGACCCAGCCGTTCTGCTGTATGCACGTGCCGGTCTTGCCCGCGATGGTCTCGTTCACATCGTAGGCGCGCTTGCCCGTGCCGTAGGCGACCGCCCCGACCATGCCCGGCAGCATGCGCCGCAGATACTCTTGCGGGATGTTCAATTGCCGCCGCACTTCCGATCTGAAATGCACGTTCTCATCAGGCGTGCGCGGCAGGTGCGGGGTGAGCAGCGTGCCGCCGTTGGCAAAGACCGAAGCGATGCTGGCAAGTTGCACAGGCGTAACCTCGAAATCGTCGCCGTGTGAACCCATGTGGTTGACCGCGTAGCCCTCTTTGAAGAGCGGCACACGCCCCGTGTACTCGTTCGCGTGGTTGATGCCGCTGCGCTCACCTAAGCCGAGTTGCCGCGCGTAGCCGAC
>JANMAD010000138.1:0-9962 GCA_031359515.1 Acidobacteriota bacterium
GAAAAGAAGATATAATTTTAAGAAGAAAAGAAATATATTTTATAATTCAATCGATAATTCATTGTCCGTAAAAGAAGAAAAGGTCATTTTGGGGATCATTTTTTAGTTAGCAGCTTTCGTGGCTGCTGTTATCGCTCAGCCTTCGCCTTAAAGTTCACCCGCCCATCTGCCAGATAAATCGAGTAGCGCACACGCTCGCAGCCGAGTCGCTCTTTGAGCGCGTCGGTCTTGGCGGTGAGCATGCGATGAAACTGCCCGAACGAGAGATCGTCCACCGGTTCGCCGCATTGCACCTTCGCGCGCACGAGCGCGTCGTAGAGACCTTTCACCGTCGGCACGTCGCTCCGCGCATCCGCGCAGACGAACGTGGCCCGGCGCACGTGCCGCTCATCCAGCTGCGTCGGCTTAGCCGCGCGCCCGCCTAGCAACGCTCCACGTCCCTCTTCGCGATCTTGCATCGTGCGCCGCCACAGGTCGCGGAACGATATGTAACGCGCCACCAGCGAGTTGTAGTGATAACGTTGCGCGTAGGTGAAGGTGCGCTCATCGGCCAGCCGCTTGATGATCATCTCGACGCGCCCCTTCGTGTCGTAGGGCGGGCGTTTGGCCGCGCCGTTGAAGTATACGTCGAACTCGACCTTCAGCTTGCGCACGTCGTCCTCCAGCCGGACGAGCATCTCGTCAATCGAAGGCGGCAGATCGTGGGCGACAAACGCCTTCTTCTCGCGTGCGTTCTCTTGGCGCTGGCGCTCTTGCTGCTGCTCGCGCAGACGACGTTCGAATGAATTCTCCCGTAACGGCATTGCCTTAACTCCTTAACCAGGGCGCTGCCCGCCGCAGCAACCCTCATCATCGAACATAGACGTTCGTTGTCGGCGGTGTCAATCAATTTGTCCGCTGGTGGTGGTCAGTCATCCGTTGCGCCTCTGTTCGTGGCCCGGATAGTTATCGGTTCAATGCTGGATGAGCGTAAAATGCGTGTCGGTTGCGTGGCCCGGATGTGCGCCATCAGGCCGGCAAAATCATTGCCCCTTAGCGGACGATAGCCAGCTACTTATGCCCGAACAGACCGCGCCACAATTTTTTCGTGCCTTACCTTCGATTGACGCGCTGCTGCGCGCACCGGCGACGTTGGTCTTGCGTGAGCGCACGGGGCAAGCGCGCTTGACGATGCTGGCGCGCACGATCACGGATGAGTTACGCGCGGAGCTACAGGCGCGTGCAGCTGCGGGCACGACGCCCAACGGCGAGTGGACACGCGCGGCGTTGCTCGCGGAGGCGGTCAGACGTTTGGAGCGGGCCGTCGCGCTTGAGACGGCGATTGCGTTGCGCCGCGTCATCAACGCGACCGGCGTCATTCTGCACACGAACTTGGGCCGCGCGCCGCTCGCGCAGGCGGCCCGCCACGCAATCGCGGGGGCAGCGGCCGGCTACTGCACGCTCGAATACGATCTCGCGACCGGCGCACGTGGCCGGCGCGGCGCACAGGTTGAAGCCTTGCTGTCGGAGTTGACCGGCGCAGAGGCCGCGCTCGTGGTCAACAATTGCGCCGCTGCTGCGCTGCTCGTGTTGACGACGCTCGCGCAAGGCGGCGCATGCGTCATCTCGCGCGGCGAGTTGGTCGAGATCGGCGGCGACTTTCGCGTGCCCGACGTGATGGCGCAATCCGGCGCACTGATGGTTGAAGTCGGCACGACCAACCGGACGAAGCTTGCTGACTACGAGCGCGCACTCAATGCGGTGACGAAGTTGATCGTGCGCGTCCATCCCTCAAACTATCGCATCGTCGGCTTCACCGCTGCGCCCGCGCTCGCCGACCTCGCCGCGCTCGCACGCGCGCACGATCTCATTCTCTATGAAGACGCAGGCTCAGGGGTGCTGGCCGATCTCAGCGCGTTGGGTTTGCGCGATGAGCCTATCATTCGCGACTCAATCGCGCAGGGCGCGGACATAGTCACCTTCAGTGGCGACAAGTTGCTCGGCGCAACGCAAGCCGGGCTGATTGTCGGCCGCCGCGCGCTCGTCGAAAGTTGCCGCAAGCACCCGCTCTATCGCGCTTTGCGCGCTGACAAACTCGCGCTCGCCGCGCTCGCCGCCACGCTCGACGCACACCGGCGCGGCGTGGCCCACGAAGAAGTGCCCGCGCTCCGCATGCTGGCGCAGACGCAAAGTGAGATCGAGCGGCGCGCACGCGCTTTCGTCCGCCGCGCACGCACACGCGCGACTTCGCTCAGCTTCGCGCTCATCGCCGGTCAATCGGCCGTCGGCGGCGGCTCTGCGCCCACGACGCACCCGGCCACCACGCTGATCACGCTCACACATCAGCAACTCTCGGCCACCACGCTCGAAGCCGCGCTCCGCGCCGCCACACCACCCGTCGTGGCGCGCATACTCGACGACCGCGTCGTGCTAGACCTACGCACCGTCGCGTTTGACGAAGAGGCGGAGTTGCTCGCGGCCCTCGTAACCGTTGCTGCTTGAGGCAGCATAATAGTCACGCCGGCGGTTATTTTCCGTCAGTTAAACTTTATTCAATGTGCCGCGACAGCCGGGTGCTTTGCAGTGGCAGCGCTTGCTGTTCGGGTGCAGGGTCATGACGTAGTCCACGGTGATCTCTTCGCCGGGTTGTATATCACGCAACGCCATGAAGAGGATGTGGCCGCGTGTGGTGCGCATGTAAGCATTGGGGCGACAGGAATGGTTGACGTAGTGCGTGCCGTTACCGCCCCGCGCGCCATCGAGACTCCAATAAGCGTCGAGCGCGCAGATGCGCAGGATACCGTGCCGGCGCGTGCGCAGGCGACGCGCGACTTCGCGGCGCGAGATGCGCTCGCCCGCGTACTCCGCGATCTTGCGTCCTTGCGGAAAAAGGACAGTCGCGAAGCAACCTTTGCCGTTAATCGGCGATGGGCGAATGGCGAGACCGGGAGCGAGAGACATGAGAAGCTGTTAGCTGTTAGCCGTTAGCTGTTAGCTGTCTGCTTCCGGCTGATCGCTAACAGCTAATTGCTAACAGCTACTTCAATTGAAAGGTGCGCGCCATCGAGTCCGTCTGATTGCGGACGCGCATGAGTTTGTCGCGGATGCCCGTAAAGTGTAGGACGTAAATCGTGTGGCTGTCGGCTTGCAGATAGTAGATGCGGCCGAGCATGGGCTTGCCGCTGACGGTGAACTCGTAAGAGGAAGTCACGCCTTTCAGCCGCCCCGTGAACGCTTCTTCCTTGCCTTCGATATAGCCGGCGAGGAAGCGCAGTTTCAACTCGTGATCGCGGCGCGATAGAGCGGAAGGCGCGGTGCCATCGTCCACTACTTCTTTGCGGATGCGCAGATAGCCATCGCCGCGGTCGCCATTAACGAACTCTGTATGCTCATGCTCAGCGTCGGGGCGCACGGTGGCGCGCCAAGTGGGCGCGGGCAACTCGAAGGTGTAACCGGCCCGCGCGTCGTCGAATGTTTGCGTCTGCGCCTGCGCCGTCAAGCAGAGGGCCAGCAGGCCCGCGCCGGCGATTAGAGAGATCAAGCGTCGCATAGTTGCAGTTTTACTCCTAATTGAATGCTAACGAGTTGCGTGTGCGCGCCGCGTCGGGTCTATTGTTAACTGAATCAATTCGTCAGATGCGTTTTACTACCCGGCTTGTTGCTCGCCGTTTGCCCGCGTCACGCCCCTTGCTCAATGGCGGCCCGTTGGGCGGCGAAGAGTTGCTCCAGCCCCGTGCCGGCGAGCGCGAGCAGCGCATCCATTTCGGCGCGCGAGAACGGCTCGCCCTCAGCCGTGCCTTGCACCTCGATGAAGCGCCCGTCGCCTGTGCAGACGACGTTCATGTCCACCTCTGCGCGCGAGTCCTCGTCATACTTGAGATCGAGCAGCGGCACACCGGCCACGATGCCGACCGAGACGGCCGCGACTTCGCCCTTGAACGGCGCGCGTGTGATCGCACGCTCGCGCTGCAAGCGTTGCCACGCGAGCGCGCAGGCGACGTATGCGCCCGTGATCGCGGCGGTGCGCGTGCCGCCGTCGGCTTGCAGCACGTCGCAGTCAACGGTGAGCGTACGCTCGCCGATGGCCGCGAGATCGACGACGGCGCGCAAGGAGCGACCGATCAGCCGTTGAATCTCGTGTGTGCGCCCCGAAGGGCCGCCGCGCCCGGTCTCGCGTTGTGTGCGTTGCGTGGTGGCGCGCGGCAGCATCGCGTACTCGGCCGTCAACCAGCCTTGGCCGGAGTTGCGCCGGAAGTGCGGCACGCGCTCTTCGAGCGACGCGGTGCAAATGACGCGCGTCGCGCCCATCTCAATCAGCGCCGAGCCTTCGGCGTTGGGCATGAAGTTCGGCGTGATGCGGACGGCGCGCAACTCGTCTGCGCGCCGACCGTCCGTGCGCGTGAAACTGCCCGCCGCTTTGGTGTTATCAGTTTGTGGTTTGAAGCTCATCCTGTCCCCAGACTTCGACGGCTTCGAGTCGCGCCGGTGCGCTGCCCAAGAACCGTTCGGCGACGCGCGCGAACCGCTCGGCCGCGTCCGTCACGTAAAAGTGATCCAGATCATCGCATAAACGTCGCGCGGGCGCACCCGCTTTGAGCAGTTGCCCGGTGTGCGTCTCGAACGAACGACGCCGCATGCCCTTATCTTCGAGTAACGCTTCGACGCTCGCGGCCGCCGCCGCGCCCGAATCAATTAACTGCACCTGCGCACCGACTGTATCCTGAATCACGTCGCGTAAGATCGGATAGTGCGTACAGCCAAGCACCAGCACATCAATGCGGCCATCGCTCAAGTCTTGCAAATATTCCGCCGCGACCGCCCGCGCCACATCCGTCTCCGCCCATCCTTCTTCTGCCAGCGAAACAAAGAGCGGGCAAGCGCGCTCGATCACTTCTGCCTGCGGCGCGAGTTCCGCAATCGCGCGCCGGTACGCGCCGCTTTGCACCGTCGCTTCGGTTGCGACGACGCCAATGCCCTGCCCCTTTGAAGCACGCGCCGCCGCTCCCGCGCCCGGCTCGATCACGCCGACGACCGGCACGTTCACACTCGCGCGGATCGCCGGCAACGCTAATGCCGACGCCGTGTTGCACGCCACCACCAGCAACTTGATCCCGTGCGCCGCCAGAAAGCGCGCATTCTCCACCGCGTAACGCTCAACGGTCGCCAACGACTTCGTGCCGTAAGGCACACGCGCCGTGTCGCCCAAATAAACGAATCGCTCTTGGGCTAATTGCTCATGCAGCGCGCGGTACACGGTCAATCCGCCGACGCCGCTATCGAAGATGCCGATGGGAAGATTGGGATTCAAAACTGCTGTTTCTCTCGCGTCAAAGCAATCGAGACAGGTCGCGGTTACAAAGCAAGAGCGGGCAACATGTTCAATGGTAGCACACCACTTAACCTGCTGCCCGCTCCCGTCTTGCTGCAAATGGAGGCGCCGAGAATCGAACTCGGGTCCAAAGGCTGACGCCGATAGGCTCTACATGCTTAGTCGCTTCTCCGCTGCCTGTCTCACTCAGGCGTGTTCGTTGCCAGCGGGTCAGTGAAGCGACGAAGACCCCGCCAGCGACTAGCCCGGTTTTGTTTTGCCCGCCGCCCCCGAGCATTGGCGGCGGACTAGCTCAACTGAGTGACATCTCGCTCCGCGCGCTTGAGCAACTTGCGGCGAGACGCTTACTGGCTAAGGTTAATTAGGCAGCAAGAGCCAATTCATTAGAGTTGGCAATTGTTGTTTCCCCAAGCTTGTTAACGAGCTGCTCAGAGTAAGCCCGGCATGACACCCACGCGACGCGCAAAGCCCCTGTCGAGACCTATCGCCCCCGTGGCGACCGATTATAACAGTGACGAGTGGCAAGTGACGAGTGACGAGCAATAACAATTTTTACTTGTCACTCGTCACTTGTCACTCATCACTGCTTTCGATGCCCTGCGCCGCATGACCGTTGGTAGCCACACCCGCCAGCTGTGGCGTGGACGTTTCGCGCGCCTGTTGCGCATACGTTATAATTCGTGCCCGTTGGTCTCTCCTCTAAGTGTTAGTCAAGGATCAATCGTGACGGCTACAAACGCGCGTTAAGCTCATCGTTCTAGCAAACGAGGAACGGAATCTATGTCGGCTAAAACTCCACGCACGTCCGTTGGTGCAAAACGCATTACGGCCGCCGCGCCGCGCCGCGCCGCCTTGCGTCGCTTCTGGTTGCCCGCCGTCCTGCTGCTCGCGCTCGCGGCGGGCGGGCTGACCGGCATCGTCTTGGCCTACGAGTTGAACTACTCGAAGGCGGCGGGCGAGGTCGCGTCGCTGGCGACATACCGGCCGAGTCAGGTGACGCGCGTCTATGCCGACGACGGGCAGACGGTGATCGGCGAGTTCGCGTTGGAGCGCCGCATCCCGCTCAAGAACGAAGAGATTCCGGCCAATTTGAAGAACGCGATCCTCGCCGTCGAAGACGCGCGCTTCTACGATCACGTCGGCATCGATCCGATCCGCATCGTCGGCGCGGTCTGGAAAAATATCACGGCCGACCGGCGCGAAGGCGGCTCGACCCTGACGCAGCAACTCGCCAAGAATCTCTTCCTCTCGCGCGAACAGACGCTGACGCGCAAGTTCAACGAGTGGTTGGTCGCGATCCAGATCGAGCGGTTCTATACCAAGAACCAGATCATGGAGATGTACGTCAATCACATCTTCCTCGGCGCGCGGGCCTTCGGGTTTGAGGCCGCCTCGGAGACTTATTTCGGCAAACAGGCCAAAGACCTGACGCTCGACGAAGCCGCGCTCTTAGCGGGCATCCCGCGCTCGACCTCGCAGTATTCGCCCACCGTCAATCTGGATCGCTCGCGCGAGCGGCGCGACCTCGTGTTGGAGTTGATGGCCAAGAACGGCTTCATCTCGCAAGCGGAAGCGGACAGCGCGAAGCAGCGGCCGATCAAACTGGCCGATACGGCTTACTACCCGCCGCCCTCTGCCTCGCACGCCTGGTTTGAATATCCGGTGGAAGAGATCAGACAGTACATCGAAGACAAGTACACGACGCGCGTCGCCTTCGGCGGTCTTGCGGTCTATTCGACGATCAATCCGGCGGCGCAGAAGAAGGCTTACGAGGCCGTGCGCACCGGGCTGCGCGTCTATGATCGCGGTCATCGCGGCTGGCGCTCGGCCTACACTTACTTCGATGAGAACCCGGCCACGCCCGCCACGCCGCAGGCGCTCGCCTCAGTCGTCCTGCCCGAATGGTACGGTAACAACTATGAAGCGGACACGTGGGTGCGCGGTCTCGTCACGAACGTTGATCGTGCGAAGAACGAGGCGACCGCGCGCTTCGGTAATTACACCGCGACCGTCACGGCCAAAGATATGGGCTGGTCTGGTCGCCAACCACGCGACGAGTTCAAGCCCGGACTGATCGCCGAGTTCAAGATCAGAACGGTGGACAAGGCCGCGCGCCGGCTGCAAGTTGATCTCACGCAGACGCCCGACATACAAGGCGCGCTCTATAGTTTGAATGCGAAGTCTGGCGAAGTGGTCGCGATGATCGGCGGCTATAATTTCTATACGAACAAGTTCGACAATGCGACGCAGGCTTACCGGCAAACCGGCTCGTGCTTCAAGCCGTTCATCTACACGGCGGCGGTCGAATGGGGCATGACACCCGACTCCATTGTCAGCGGCGCGCAGATCAAGCGCGGCGATTGGATTCCGCACAATTATAACGGCGCGACGAGTTGCGGCGACGTGCCGCTGAAGGTCGCGCTCGCACACTCGCTCAACATTCCGGCCGTGCATCTGCTCGACATGGTCGGCATACAGACCGGCGCGCAGATGGTGCGTCGCTTCGGCATCACCGTGCCGATGGCCCCCTATCTGCCATCCGCGCTCGGCGCGACCGAAGTGCCGTTGAAAGAGATGGTCTCGGCCTATTCGTCATTCCCGAACAAAGGCATACGCGTCGAGCCGCACCTGATCCGGCGCGTGATGGATCGCGACGGCGCGCCGCTCGAAGAATGGGAGAAGACGACCTACAAGGTGATGAGCCAGTACGTCGCACTGACGATGGTCGGGTTGATGCGCGGCCCCGTAGAGATGGCCGGCGGGACGGCGACCGGCGCGCGGCTGCCGGGTCAGCAAGTCGCGGGCAAGACCGGCACGGTCAACGATCACACGGACGTGTGGTTCATCGGCTACACGCCGACCTACGCGACGGGCGTCTGGCTCGGTTACCCGGATCGCAAAAGGAACTTGGGCAACGACATGACGGGCGGACACGGCGCGCTGCCCATCTGGGTCGAGTTCATGAAAGATTTGCTTAAGGACAAGCCGAAGGAGACGTTCGAAAAAGCGCCGTCAATGCCCGAAGACATCAAGGAACTGCAACAGCAACGGCAACGCGAGCTAAGCGAAGAGCGCGCCGCCGAGATGGCCCAGATTCGCGCCAGTAAAGGCGCTGCGGGCGACGCAAGCACTACCCTCTCCGACACGCACCTTGAACAGATCACGCTGCCGCCCGCAGCCGGCGAAGGCGCGCCCGCAGGCGACGGAGCCGAACCGCGCCACGAAGTCGTCGTGCCGCGCATAGAGACCGAAGGGCCGCCGCCGCAAGCGGCCCCAACGCCCGCGCCCGCGACGCGCCCACGCGAAGTCGAGCCGACTAAGAAGAAAGGCAAGAAAGGCACGGACGAGCCACCGCCGCCGGGGAATCAGTAGGCAACAGGCAGTTAAGGACAAGCAGAAGGCCGCTGGTGGAATACGCCCGTCGTGAACTGACGATGGCGCATCAACCAGCGGCCTTCTTTTTACTGCCTACTTTCTTACCAGAACAACTTGCCGCAGTAGTGATCGAGCATCTTGCGCCACCAAGGCCAGTCGTGATCCACGTCGTGGCCCCACATGTCGAGCGTGTGCGGGATGCCTTTGGCGTGCAGCGCGTTCGAGAGATCGCGGCTGCGCTCCGGCGCTTCGTAGCTGCCTTGGCCGGTGAGAATGTAGATGGCGTCGGCTTGGCGCAAGCGCGGCAGATAGTAATCGTCGTTCAGGTTCGGTAGATACGACAGCGGGTTATTGAAATAGACGTTCTCGTCGTGGTAGCCATTGAAATATTGGCGCACGTCATAACTGCCGCTCATCGCGATTGTGCCGCGCAACAGATCGGGATGTTTGAAATAAGTGTTGGCCGCGAGGAACGCGCCGAGGCTCGCGCCAGTCGTGAGTGGCCGTGTACCCTGATCGCCCACGTCGTTGCGGATGAGCGGCAGCACTTCGTCAGTGATGTAATGGTCGTAGCGCGCAAGCATCTCGGCCTTGTACGCCGGATGCGCCTGCTCGTTCAAGAGGGCTTGCCGGTTCACGCTGTTGATCGAGTAAGCGCGCACGTGCCCCGCTTCGATGTGATGTTTGATCGCGCCGATCAGGTGGAAGCGCTCGTACTCCAAAAAGTCGGCCGCCGCTGTCGGGAACATCAGCAACGGGTAGCCGGCGTGCCCGTAGGCCACAATCGGCATCTCCATCCCCAAATTATGGCTATACCAAGAGGTAATCCGACGGTTCATCCTTCCACGCCTTTCTCGCCCACGCTGCCGGCTGATCTCGTCTGCACAGATTATGTAATTGCGGCGACAGATAATCGCGCACTTCACGCGCGCGTGCAAGCGACGGCCGCGCGCCACCGCTACAATGCTCGCCCCGCGTCATCGCTTGACGCTTGCGCGAGTCGTCTGTTATAAAAATTTTCCGCGCTGAGCAAGCCCAAGCTCACGCCGAGTTCTACATTCCGCAGTAGCTCAATGGCAGAGCATCCGGCTGTTAACCGGAGGGTTGTAAGTTCGAGTCTTACCTGCGGAGTTATTATCCACAAGCACTTAGCGGCAATCGTAAAGGTTGCCGCTTTTGCTTTTCCCGTTATTTTTCCCGTTTCCATTAAGATGCCCCTTTTGCCTACAGGCTAAAACGTGGCTAATTCAAAGGCTGCGACAAACGCCGTGAGGCGATC
>JANMAD010000423.1:0-5528 GCA_031359515.1 Acidobacteriota bacterium
CGCACATCGGGCGCGGGGCCGATGATGGCATGATGATCCGGCGTCATCTCGTAGAGACCGGCCCACGCGCGCCCCGCGTTCACCTGCGCTTCCGCGAGACACGGCACACGCGCGGCGGCGCGGGTCAGAATCTTTTCGACGAACGCGGGATCGAAGTCGGGCTTGAAGCCGGGCGTCTCGGCGGGGTCGTTCCATGCGAGCAGAATCCCCAGACCCTCGCGGCGGAAGTGAAAGCCGGTGGACATGTCAATGACCATGGGAAAGCGCGCGGGCAGACCAGCGAACGCCTCGGTCGGCACGAGTTGCCGGCGCAAAGGTTCGACGGGCAGCGATGCGCCGGCCATGCGCGCCACTGCCGCCGCCCAAGGCCCGGCCGCATTCACCACGTTGCGCGTCGCGATGCGCCCGCGCGTCGTGACGACGCCCGTAATCTGATCTGCTTCAACCTCGATGCCGGTGACAGCGGTGTCCAGCCACAAACGCACGCCGCGCTCGCGGGCACGCAGCATGAAGCCCATCATCACGCTATGCGGATCGACGAAGCCGTCGGTCGGGCAGAACGTGCCGCCCACGATGTCGTCCGCCTTGAGTTGCGGTACTAACTCAACAATATCTGCACGCGAAACGAACGAGACATTATTGACACCATGCGCGGCCTGTCGCGCATGGTTCGCTTGCAGATAATCAAGGTGGCGTTCACTCGTGGCGACGAAGAGATAACCGTGCGGGCGATAATCTGCGGGGTGGCCGACCGTCTCATCGAACTGCGCGAAGAAATTGATCGAGTAGAGCGACATCTGTATGTTGACGGGCGTGGCAAACTGCGCCCGCACGCCGCCCATACTCTTGCCCGTCGAGCCTTGGCCCTGATGCGCCTCGCGCTCGACAACCAGCACGTTCGGGCAACCAGCCTCCGCCAGATGATAAGCCACACTCGATCCGACGATGCCGCTGCCGATGATGACCACGTCCGCCGTCTCAGTCATACGCCCTCACCGCGTCGGCCCGACGCCCAGAAACGGTTGCCACACGTAGGCGACGGAGAACTCGTCGCCCAAGTTGAAATGACGTTTGACGGTGCTAGCCGGATCGAAGAACCACGCGCCGGCCGCTTCCTCGCGCTCGTTCACGTCGAACCAGCCCCACGGCGGCCGCGCCATGTTGTGCCCGCCGACGAGGCCCAGAAACGCCACGCCAAGCTCGCCGGGTTTGACCTGTCGCGCCTGCGTCTTTTCGTTCGCCAGCGCGACGCTGATGTCGATGCGCCCGTAATCGTCTGCCGCGCCGTAAGTCTCGTTCACGCCTTTGCGTGCGCGCGGCCAGAGCGTGGTGTAGAGCGGCAGCAGATCATAGCCGACGGTCTCTGCGTTCTGTGCGGGCATGCTCGCGCGGCCGGCGTAGTTGTAACGCAGGAGGCCGCCGCGCGGTTGTTGTTTGTCGTTCGCTTGATACGCTTCGATGCCGTGCCCTTTCGGTTCGACGTAGAGGCGCGGGCGCTGGCCGTCGAGCGTGAATGTGTTTGCGGCAGGTTGCGTCCCGGCGGCGGGCGTGTACTTCAGGAAATGATTGTGCGCCAGCGTCTCGACATAGACGACGCGCGCCCGCGCAAGGTCGTTGCCCTGTTTGGCGACGACGACGAGGCAGCCTTCCATGTCGTTCTCGTGCGCGACGGTCGCTTCGGCTGATAGCCCCGTCGGGTCATAACGCCCGCCGCGCTTTACGCCTTCGCCGATAATCTCGCTCAACAATCGGCCCGACCCGCCGCCCTTGTAGTCTTGCGGGTGGAACGCGGCGTAATGAATGAAGAGGTGCGTGCGCGTTTCGCTGACGGCGTAGTAGATGTAAGCCTTGAACGGGAAGCGTGGGTCGTCGGCGTGCGCCCAGTTGTTGTCGCCGCGCCAGTCGCCGTCGAAGTCGAAATTGGTGATGTAGACGTGGCGCGGTTGGTCGCCGAGACCTAGATAGAAGACGGGCGCGAAGCGCGCGGCGATGGTCCGGGCTTGCGCGGCCGTGCGCCTCGGCTGCGCATTGACCTGACTGTGCAAGGCGAATAAGCCGAGCGCGCACAACAGCGCACGTTGGAGCAGGTAAGACCGCAAGGGACTCGCGGGCATGTTCGACCTCCACGATTGATCGGAGCAGAACTGGAGGCCCAGAGACTAGCAAGAGTTGCGCGCGGCGACAACAGCGGGCGTGAGCCGCCCTGTTTGCGCTCCCGGCTAATGTTGCAGTGGTTAGCCCGGCAGTCTTGCTCACGGCACGAGCACGATCTCGCTGACGTTCTCGTTCGGTAGCGGCACGCGCAGACGTTTCTCCTCACGCTGGAACGAAATATCCTTCGCCGCGCGCCCATCAATGCGGACTGCTTGCGGCTGCGCATTGAGACCGACGAATTCGATGGCGGCGAGCGTGCGCGCGGCGTTGTACGAGCCGGTGCGCGTGAAGCGCAAGGTGTTGCCCTGTTGGGTGATGTTCGTCATGCGCCATGCGCCGCGTTGATAGTCGTAGCCGTCGCCCGCGTCTTCGTAGATGCGGCCCGTGCCGTCGCCGACGGCGACAGTCAGCGTCAAAGGCGCACGCGCCATCTCGCCCGTGTGCTGAACGATGGGTTGCGTCGGGATGCTCGCGCCAGCGCGGACGAAGAGCGGCAGGCGGTCGAGCGGCGCGGCGATGTTCGCGCCCGTGCCGCCTTCGTAGCGCGTGCCCGTCCACCAATCAAGCCACGCATCGCCCTTGGGAAAATAAACCCCGCGCGTGGTCGCACCCTGTTGCAAGACGGGCGCGACGAGCAGATCGTCGCCCGCGAGATATTCATCGAGACCGAGTGGCGCATCGTAGACGTTGTAGTCCGCCGGATAGTTGAACCAGAGCGGGCGTAAGACGGGCGCGCCGGTCTCTGTGTGCGCTTGAAAGACCGTGTAGAGATAAGGCAGCAGTTGATAGCGCAACTCGATAGAGGCGCGATTGATCTTTTCCATCTCCGCGCCGAACGACCACGGCTCGCGGCTCGCTGATTCATTATTCGCGTGCGTGCGGAAGAAGGGCGTGAGCGCGGCCGCTTGCAACCAGCGCGCGTATAATTCGGGCGTGGTGTTGCCCGCGAAGCCGCCCACGTCCGCGCCGATGAAGGACACGCCGCTAACGCTCATGTTGGCGATCATCGGCAGCGAGAGCGCGAGATGTTCCCACGAAGGTACGTTGTCGCCCGTCCACACGGCCGCGTAGCGTTGGATACCTGCGTAGCCCGCGCGCGTCACGACGAACGGGCGCGCATCGGGGCGCAACTTCTGCACACCTTCAAACGTCGAGCGCGCCATCTGCATGCCATAGACGTTGTGATAGCGCGCGTGCGTGTCGGGCTGGCCGTCGCCCGCGTGGCGCACGTCGAGCGGGAAAGTCTTGGCCGTGTCGTGCGCGACATTGGGCTGCGGCGGGCGTTTATCGGGCGGGAAAGTGGCCGGCTCGTTCATGTCGTTCCAGAAACCGCTGATGCCCTCGTCCAGATTCGTACGATAGAGTGCGCCGAACCACGCGCGCGTCTGCGGATTCGTGAAATCGGGAAACGCGCACACACCGGGCCACACGTTCGCATGAAACTCCGCGCCGTCTTTTGTTTTACAGAAAAGATTTTGCGCGCGACCCTCGCGGTAAGCGGGATAGTTCTCGTCCACCTTGATGCCCGGATCGATGATGACGACGGTGCGAAAACCATCGGCACGCAAGTCGCCGAGCAGCTTCGGCGGATCGGGAAATTTCTGCTTGTCCCAGGTGAAGATGCGAAAGCCGTCCATGTAATCTATGTCGAGATAGATGACATCGGCCGGGATGTGGCGCGTGCGAAAATTGCGCGCGATGTCGCGCACTTTGCTTTCGGGATAATAAGAGTAGCGCGACTGTTGATAGCCGAGCGCCCAGAGTGGCGGGAGCGGTGTGCGTCCCGTGATCTCCGTATACTCGCGCAAGACCGCGCGCGGTGTGCGCTCTCGCCCGCCGGTGCAGACGTAATAGTTCAACTCGCCGCCCGGCGCGCCGAACGTGTAGCGCGCCGGATCGGTCTTGCCCATGTCGAAGTAGGTGCGATAGGTGTTGTCGAAAAACAGTCCGTAAGCCTTGCCCTGCCGCAGCGCGATGAAGAAGGGAATTGACTCATAGATCGGATCGAGACCCGGCGGATAGGCATACGTGTCCGTGTTCCACATCGTCAACATCTGCCCCGTCCGCGCTGTCGGCAGCGCCTTCTCGCCGAAGCCGTAATAGAACTCAAGCTGGTCGCGCCGCTTCGACGTTTCAAACGCGCCGCTGACCGGATCGAATAAGACGGGGCGCGTCGGATCATCTTCGACCACCAGTTGCCCGCTTGTATCATAGACACGCACGAGGAACGGCTTGCGCTGGATGACGATCTTCGCGCCCCCGCCTTTGGTCGTGATCTCAATCGCGGCCTGCCGCCCCACGTCACGCACGACCGCGGCCACCGGCCTGCGCTCCTTCACTTCCACGGCATAAGAAAAGTCACGCGCAAACTCGACGCGCGCCGTGAAGCGCACGCGCACCACACCCAGATCACTCAACGTTACATCCGCCAGCGCGCCGCCCGACAGAATGAGCCGCACGCCGTCCGGCTTCTTCACATACGTCACGACATCGCCCGCCGCGCGCCACGCGCCCTGCGCATCGCTGCCAAGCAGCAAGAAAACGAACAGCACGACGACTGGCAATAGTCGCCGTTTGAGTTGAGATAGAGTGTGCATAGTTGATTGAGCGCAGTTTCAGTGTCCGCCGGCTTGTTCATAAACGACGCGCCCGCCCATGATCGTCATGGCCGCTTCAGTGTGCAGAATCTCGGCGGGCGGGATGGTGAGCAGGTCGCGCGTGTGGACAGTCAGATCGGCGAGCATGCCGGCGACGATCTGCCCTTTCTCTTTCTCTTCAAATGAGGCGTAGGCGGCTTCGGTCGTGTAGTTGCGCAGGGCGGCGGCGATAGAGATGCGTTCTTCGGGCCACCAGCCGCCGGGCGGTTGGCCGTCGATTGATTGGCGCGTGACGGCGGCGTAGAGACCGAGGTACGGGTTGATCGGCTCGACGGGCCAGTCCGTGCCGAACGGGACGTGGACGCCGTGCGCCATCATCGTGTGCCACGCATACGAGCCAAGCACGCGATACTCACCCAAGCGATCCTGCGCCCAACGCTTATCCGAGATCGCATGCGACGGCTGCATCGAAGCGAGCACGCCGAGGTCGCGGAAGCGCGCGAAGTCCGTCGGCGCAACCACCTGCGCATGCTCGACGCGATGGCGCAATACTTGACGGGCATAATCACTCTGCGGGATATAAAGAAAACTCTTGGAAAACATGTTTGCGCCCTTGTCTTGTTTAAGAGCCGCCTCAAATGCGTCGAGCGCCATGCGGTTGGCGCGGTCGCCGATGGCGTGGAAGCCGATCTGTAAGCCGGCCTGTGCGCGCTCGACGGTCATGCGCGTGAGTTCTTCGGGTGTGTGGCGGGGGATTCCACTGTTGTGTGGGTCGTC
>JANMAD010000215.1:0-8377 GCA_031359515.1 Acidobacteriota bacterium
GTCGGCGTCGGCGTCGGCGTTGGTGTGACAGTGATCGGGTTGAGCAGAAAGCCGTGCGTCGTCCCGTTGACGATGCCCTTGCCGACGATCTGGCCGCCGTCGTTGACGCCTTGCGCCTCAACTAACACCCAGCCGGACGCGGCGTCGATCAAACTATTGAGATTCGTCATCGCGCCGTTGCGATAGACGAAGGCGCGGCGGTCACGCCCGTAACCGTAGTTGCCACTGCCATCGCTGTTGGCGTCGTCGCTGTAGCCGACGATATGGCCGGCGTTATTGATGGCGCGGGACACGCTCTCCAAGCCGCCGAGCGAGCCGAGGTCAGTCATCACGCCGTTCTGATAGAGGAAGGCATGATTCCAGACGAAGTTGGGATTGTAGGCGGACGAGCCGACGACCTGACCCGCGTTGTTGATGTCATAAGCGAAGCTGCTGAAGTTGCTGTCGCCGGGGAGCGTGCCGATGTCCGTCACCGTCCCGTTGTTGTAGATGAAGGCGTGATAGGGACTGTTGACGCGCATGTGCCCGACGATGACGCCCGCACCGTTGATGGCGTGCGCCATGCTCTCGCGCCCCGGCGTGAGATTGGTCAGCGTGCCGTTGCGGTAGAGGAAGCCGTGATAGACCGTCCCTGAGACATCGTTGAAGATGGAGAAGCCGACCACGTCGCCCGCGTTGTTGATGTCCTCGGCGCTGTTGTCCACGCCGCTGAAATCGGAGAGGTTGGCGAGCGTGCCGAGATCGATCATCTGCCCGGTGCTGTTGCGATAGAGGAACGGGCGCTCGCCGCTGCCGGTGGTCGAGTAGCCGACCACGTCGCCGCCGTCGTTGAGCGCGTAAGCGTAGCTGACCTGCCCGCCGAGCGTGCCGAGGTCAGCCGGCGTGCCATTCGTGTAGCGGACGGCGTGGCTCAGGTTGCGACTGTCAAAGGAGGCCGCGCCCGCGACCTGACCGTTGACGTTAACATCATGCGCCTCGCTCGTGGGGCCGCCGAGTGTGCCGAGGTCAACGACGTTGTAGGCCACCGGCGGGCGGCTGTTTGCGACGACGAGCGTGACGGGCGCGGTGCGGACTGGGCCGTTCGCGGACGTGGCGCTGATGGTCAGCGCGTAGCTATCTTCGGGCGTGTTGCTGCCGGTCGTGATGGTCAGCGTGGACGTGCCTGCGCCGCCGAGCGAAGGCGG
The DNA here is from genome assembly GCA_031359515.1 of Acidobacteriota bacterium. Lineage (GTDB taxonomy): Bacteria > Acidobacteriota > Blastocatellia > Pyrinomonadales > Pyrinomonadaceae > QHXQ01. The sequence continues at coordinate 1,185 of JANMAD010000215.1, forward strand.
ATTGAAACTCGCGCTCGTGCCGCGCGGCAAGCCCGTGACGCTGAAGTTGACGGAGTTGGTGAAATTGCCGGTGACGACGAGGTTGACGCTGAACGTGGTGCTCGCGCCGTTCGTTGCCACGAGCCGCGTCTGCGGCGTGACTGAAATTTCATAGCCCTGACTGAAGTCGAACTTGCTGACGTAAGCCTCTGTTTCGATCTTGTCCACGGTCATGAACGCGCCGGGCGTGACGGGCCAGTCTTTGACCGCCGTGCCCGTGATGTAGAGCGAGCCTTGACCGTCCACGGCGATGGCCGCGCCGATGTCGTTGCTGCCGCTGCCGCCGATATAGGTGGAATAGATAAGGGCCGTGCCGGTGGCGTTGAATTTCGTCACGATGGCGTCGTAGTCGTGTACGCTGCTGCGCCGGAAGGCATCGGGCGTGGTCGGGTAATCATTACTGGCGTTCGACTCGCCGACGATGCAAGCGTTATTGGCTGCATCGAGTTTGATGTCTTCGCCAACGTCCGTGCCGAGCGCGCCGCCGATGTAGGTTGAATAGATGAGCGCGCTGCCCGCCGCGTTGAGCTTCGTGACGAAGGCGTCGCGCCCGCCGCAGCCGGGACACGGCTCGGCGAGGTTGGGTTGGAACGCGCCGGGCGTGATGGGGAAGTTGCCTGAATAGGTATAGCCGGTGATGTAAGCGTTCCCGTTCGCGTCCACCGCCACGGCGTTGCCGTAATCCAGACTGCTGCCGCCGAGATAGGTGGAATAGACAAGCGCCGTCCCCGCCGCATTGAGCTTTGTGACGAACGCTTCGTCTGTGTTGCCGCCACGGTTGGCGGTCTGGAACGCGCCGGGCGTCACGGGGAAGTCGGGCGAGTTGGTTGAACCGGCCACGTAGGCGTTGTTATTCGCGTCGAGCACGATGCTGCCGCCGCTGTCGCCCGTGCTGCCGCCGAGATAGGTTGAATACAGGAGCGCCGAGCCGGTCGCGTTGAGCTTCGTGACGAGGGCATCGGAAATGCCGCCACCGTAAGTTGCTTGCGGCGCGCCCGGCGTCGTCGGATAGGTCGTCGAGTTGGTGGAACCGGTGACGTAAGCGTTGCCGTCGGCGTCCACGACGATGTTGTAAGCGGAGGCGTCGTTATTTTGCGCGCCGATGTAGGTCGAGTAGATGAGCGCGTTACCGCTCGCGTTCAGCTTCGTGATGAAGATATTATTGTCGAAGCTGTACGTGCCGCTCTTGGTGGTCTGATACGCGCCGGGCGTGACGGGGAAGTTGAGCGACTTTGTCGCGCCAGTGACATAAGCGTTGCCCGCCGCGTCAACGAAGATGTCCCGCCCGCTATCGTTGGTCGAACCGCCGAGGAAAGTGGAATAGACGAGCGCGCTGCCCGTGGCGTTGAGTTTCGTGACGAAGACATCAGTGACGCCGCTCTTGGTCGGCTGGAAAGCGCCGGCGGTCGTGGGAAAATCGCTCGACACCGTATTGCCGACGACGTAAGCGTTACCCGCCGCATCAACTTCGATGCCCTCGCCGGAGTCTGAGCTGTTGCCGCCGAGATAGGTCGAATAGGCCAGCACCGGATCGATGACGAGCGGGCGGGTCCGATCATACGCGCCGACGCGCAAAGAGACCGCGCCTGCGCTCGTCAGCACGTATGCCCCCGCGACCTCGCGCCGCGCTCCGGCAATTTCCTGATAAACTACAGGCCGCTGCTGGCGCAACTCGCCGCCCGCGACGCGCAGACGCAGATCACCCGCCGCATCCACGCGCAACCCGCGCACGCCCGCAAACGCCATTTTGATCTGCCGTGGGTCGGCGTGCGGCGCGACCACGAAATCATATTCCAACTCTTGCTGCTTGCCGTAATAGACCAGATCGACGCCGGGATAGACCTGTTCATAGCGGACGCGGCTGTATGTGGGGATGTCCGTGCGCCAGCGCGTCGGATCGTGCCCGAGCAGATAATTGACGCGCCCCGGTTGTTCAGCTAATGCCTCGTTGCGCGGGTGCGGGTCAGCGCCCGCCAGCCGCATCCGCACGACGCACGTGGCCGGCATCTGCGCCGGTTGTGTGGTTGCCGCCCGCGCCTCGCGCCGCGTGGGTTGCCGCAAGGCGAGCACCGCTTCGCCCGCCGTCAGGAAGAGACTGTAGCCGCGCCCGTGTGCGCGGAAATCAACTTGCGGCGCGCTCTGCCCACGATTGGCCTCGAAGCTTAAAGGCAATTGCCCGTAAGTCGCCTGCGCCTGCAAGCGCACGTCGCGTGTACTGTCGTGCGCCGTGGGCAGCGCAGGCGTTGGGCCGGTGACGCGGACTCCGGCGCTTGTGCGCGCGTTTGATTTTACCGGGTTGTTCGTTAAGCAGATGTTAAATAGCAGCCCGAGCAGGATCAGACTGAACAGTGCGGCCCCTTGCGCGGCACGTGATGAATACCTCATGACACCCCTCCCTAATTCGGCGCGGAAAAATTAAGCTATGGGGGGCAGCTCATCATTCAGCAAGGCGATGCTCCGCCCTGATGATTTAATTGCTGTCGTTTGAGAGGGGAAAAGGGTGCGGGCATCATACAGTAAAACCGGACACAATAACAGCGCGCGTTTCATCGCGCTGCCCTGACCCGGTTAACCAATCGGGCCGGGGTGATGAATCAGCGGCGCGCTTTAGAATTCGCTGGCGATTGGATTTGGCGGGTGGCCGTTTTCAACACAGAGCACACAGAGAGACAGAGGGCACAGAGAATTGAATCTCTCTGTGCCCTCTGTGCTACGTAGAGCCTGCGGTTAGTTCAGCCTCAACAAGTTTAGAAGTCGAACTTGATCGCGAGTTGCAATTCGCGCGGCGTTAGGAAACTGCGCGGAGTGTTGAAGGCGGAGGCAGCGGCGGGCAGCGACAGAGTCAGCGTTTGCTGGCCGCCGACGATGGCCGCGGTGCGGTTAGCGTAGAAGTTGTTGTTGACCGTGAGCACGTTGGCCCGGTTGAAGATGTTGAAGCCTTCGAGGATCAGGCGCAGGCGCATGTTCTCGCGCCCGAGCGGGATGGCGCGCGTGATGCGCGCGTCAAACTGATAGGTGGCCGGCGTGTAGAAGCCGTTGCGCGGCGTGCCGGGCACGCGGTCGTTGCGCGAGTTGCCGTCGCGGTTCAAGTCCGCGCCCACGTTCTTTGAGAAGGCGAAGCCGGACTGCAACTGGATGATGCTCGACAACGTGTAATCGCTCAAGAGCGCACGCAGGAACGTGTTGTCGTTGCGCGTGAACTTGCCGAACTCGTAGACGGGACTGATGACGACGCGATGGCGCAGGTCTGTGTCACCCGCCGCATAGTCCGCGCGGATGTTCTGTTGATTGAAGACGATCTTCGCATCGTCGCCGCCGCCGGGCACGACCGTCGTTTGATCCGGCTTATCGTCCTTCGCTTTCGAGTAAGTGTAGTTGGCGAGCAACTGGAAGTTGCGCGCGAAGCGGCGTTGCAGTTGGACGGCCAGCCCGTCGTAACGCGAGGTGGCGGTGGACTCGAACAGGTTGATACGGCCGAACTGTGGGAACGGGCGGTCAAGCGTCGTCGAAGTGAAACGCGCATCGGCGGTTGCGCCCGTGCCGGGGAAACGCTCGACCGTGAAGGTCTGCCCGTCGGCCCCGGTGGCGGTCGTGTTCACCGGCGCTCGCAGATTGATGTCGCGCGTGCGCGAGAGATGCACGCCGCGGAAGAATAGGTAAGTGACGGACACACTCGTGTCTTTGAAAAGCTCATGCTCGAAGCCGAGCCGCGCCTGCTGCACGTAAGGCTGCGCGTAGTCTTTCGTGAAGGCGAAGACATCGGGATTGCCGATGACGCCGGCCGGGATACTGGCGAAAGTGTTTGGATAGGTTAGTCCAGCACCGACGATGGCGGCATTGCTCGACAGCGTGATGCCGGTGGTCTGAATGCCGTTGCCGGTATGCGCCGTGCCGAGCATGATCGCGGTGGTACGGCCGTAGAAGAGACCGTAGCCGCCGCGCACAACCGTCTTACCGTTGCCGCGCACGTCGTAGGCGAAGCCAGCGCGCGGGGCAAGGTTGTTGCCGTCGCGCGGCTGCGTGCTGGTGTCTATGCCGGTCAGCGCGAGCAGCGTGGCGTTCCGGAGCGGCGGCTTGGCCAGATGTTGATAGTCGTAGCGCAAGCCGAGATTCAAGGTGAGCCGCGGGGTCGCGCGCCAGTCGTCCTGTATGAAGCCAGCGTAGTCGTTACTGTTCGGCTTGCTGGTCGCGCCCGACGAGCCGGGGATCGCGAACCGCTGCGTGAAGGCCGACGGGATGCCGCGCTCGAACGCTTGATAGCCGTTCAGGGCCACGCCGCTCACCGTGATCGGGTTGAACGTGTACTGCCCGGAGAAGAAGCCGGGGAAGAAGTTGAAAATCTGATCGAAATTGAAGTCGCCGCCGACCTTGAAGTTATGCCGGCCGCGCACGTAAGAGACGTTGTCGATCACTTGGCCGCGGCGGATAGTCGTCTCGCGCGGGCTGAAGTTGTTGCGGCCCAAGAGCAAGTTGCCCGCACCGGTGTTGATCTGAATTTCGGGCAAGTCGCTATTGGCTGTGCCCGGCTCGGCGTCGCGCGCGAACTGGAAGCGGAACTCGTTGATGACGGTCGGTGACATGGTCGAGGTAAGCGACCCTGAGATGGTCGTCGTGTGCGCGATGCTGTCGCCCGAATGCTCTTGGGTGGCGAGCGCGCCGGTAAACTCGTTGTTCATGCCGGTGAAGTTCTGCCGGTTGACGCGGAACGTCAGTTGGTTGTCCTTGTCGAGCGCGATGTCAACCTTGCCGAGATACACGTCCTGATTGCGGCTGATCTGGTACGCGCCCAGACGCGGCGCGAGCAGCGTCTGGATCGACGCCGACTGTGTGCCGAGGTTCGACGGCTCGACCACGTTCGGCAAGTCCTGGCGCTGGCCGTCGTAGGTGAAGAAGAAGAACGCCTTGTCGTGTTTGATCGGGCCGCCGATGCGCCCGCCGAACTGGTTGATCTGTTGCGGCGGCCGTTTGTTGAAGTTGCGCCGCCGGCCGTTCGCAAAATCAATGCCCTGTTGCGCCTTCACGTTGGGCGCGAGCGCGTTGAGCGATTCATCGCGGAAGTATTCAAACGCGCCGCCGTGAAACTCGTTCGTGCCCGACTTGGTGACGACGTTGATGACCGCGCCGCCGGCGCGCCCGAACTCGGCCGAGAAGCCGTTCTGATTAACCTGAAACTCCTGCACAGACTCTTCCGAGAATTGATAGGGGGGCCGCACGCCCGTGCGCCCGAACGCTTGCCCGAAGAAGGTGTTGTTATTATCCGCGCCGTCCACTTGCAGATTGTTGAGCGTGCCTTTCTGGCCGCCGACCGAGAGGTCGCCGTCGCGCGTGCGGTCGCGGATGACGCCGGGCGTGAGCGTGGCGAAGTCCAAGTAGTTGCGCCCGCTCACCGGCAGGTTCTGGATCGCGCGATCATTGACCGTGGTAGAGACGGACGTGCGCGTCGTCTCGACGGCCGGCGCTTCGCCCGACACGGTGACATCGATGTTCGCGCCGCCCACTGACAGGTTCACGTCGAGTGGCGTCTTGCCGCCGACGGTGACGGGCACGTTCTGCAAGGTCGTGGTTTGAAAACCTGCCGCGCCGCCGGCCGTGACGGTATACGCGCCCGGCGGCAAGAAGATCAGACGAAACTCGCCGCTCTCGTCCGTCGTCGCGGACTTCTCCAAGCCGGTCGCCTGATTCTTGGCCGTGACGGTCGCGTTCGGCACAACCGCGCCGTTCGGATCAAGCACACGGCCCTCGATGTTGCCGCTCGTCGCCTGCGACTGCGCGAAGGTCAGTCCGGTGGTCAAAATTAATGAGAGACAGAACAAGAGCAGACGGGGGAACAGTTGTTTGCGCATAGCGTCCTTTCGCTTAACAGGTCTGGAGTCATAAGTGGAGGCGCAAATCGCGCCGCCGGATAATTGCGTGATAACGGAATGTGCTCGGATTGACTTACGAGAAAACCACCTTGCTAGCCGCGTTGCGGAAGCGCGAATATAGTGGCTGCGGCGGCGCGGGTCAAGCAGAGAGATTTTAACCACTAAGACACAAAGGACACAAAGAAGATCAAGGAATTATCTTTGTGTCCTTTGTGTCTTAGTGGTTAATTTAGACGCCGCGTTATGCTCGGCGCGCGACCGGCCGCCACAAGGCTTGCAGGCGACTGCCCGTCGCGGTTTGCAACAGGCTCATCAGCCCGATGTAGCCGTAGCCGAAGAAGAAGAGCGCGAGGAACGGGATCGTGCCCCACATGCTCATGTGGATCGCGTACCAAACGGCCAGCAGGAAGTAGACGGCGAAGCTCAACTCAAGCAGGGGCAGCCAGCCGCGTTTGCGTTTATATTTTTTCGCCTTCCATGTTGCGTCAGTCGTCTGCTCGACCTGATACTTCGGCGTGCGCACGAACTCTGACTTGACGCCGAAGAGCGCTTCCAGCACCGCCCGCGCGTTCGAGAAGGCGAGACCGATGCCGATAGCCATGACGAGCGGCAGATGCAGCAGACGTTTCGTGCGCCGCTCATCGAGATACCAGACGGCCGAGCCGTAGAAGAGGACGACCGAGACGGTGGAGAAGAACAGGAGCGGCACGTCGAACGCCATCAGGTGATAGAAGCCTTGATTGTAGCGCACGAGCAAGAGCGGGAATTGCAGGAAGCTCGTGACGATCATCAACGGGTAACTGATATTGCCCGTCAGCCGGAAGAACATTTCCAGCTTCACGCGCAAGGGGAGCGGCGCACGCCAGATGCGCGGGTAGAGTTTCAAGCCGACCTGCATCACGCCTTTTGCCCAACGACGTTGCTGCGCCTTGAAGGCGTTGATCTCGACGGGAATCTCGGCGGGCGCGTCCTCGTCTAAGAGATAGACGAAGCGCCAGCCCATGAGTTGGGCGCGGAATGAAAGGTCTGTGTCTTCGGTCAGCGTGTCGTGCTGCCAGCCGCCACTTAGTTCAATCGCGCGTCTGCGCCAGATGCCGGCCGTGCCGTTGAAGTTGAAGAAGCCGCCGGTGCGATTGCGCACGGTCTGCTCGATGACGAAGTGACCGTCGAGCATGATCGTCTGCAAGCGCGTGAGCAAATTGTACGTGCCGTTGATGTGCGACCAGCGCATCTGCGCGCAACCCGTCAGTGGATCGGTGAAGAAGTGGACGAGTTTGCGCAGGCAATCAG